>DATINU010000412.1:0-6418 GCA_035473955.1 Allosphingosinicella sp. | reverse complement strand
TCGATTTGGTCACGCTGTCATTGACGTTGATCGCGGGCCACAGCAGCGTGCCTTTCTTCTGCATCTCGTAGAGGCGATGCACGCCGGTGGTGGTCTCCTCGGAAACGCCGCGGATCGCCTCGGCGTTCTTGCGGTACCAGCCCGGCTTCTCCTTGAGGCGCTTCTTGATGGCGGCGAAGAGGACTTCCTCTTCCTCGTTGGCGGGCTTGCTGATGAGGGAGGTCTCGCCCTGCTCGGCACGCAGGCCGAGATGGATGAGCAGCGTGGCGTCGCCGCCGTCGTCGAGGATCATGTTGGGCCCGTCGCCGTCCGGCCACCGCAGCACCTGCTCGGTGCACCACCAGTACTCCTCGAGCGTCTCGCCCTTGACGGCGAAGACCGGCACGCCGGTCACGGCGATCGCGGCGGCGGCATGGTCCTGGGTCGAGAAGATGTTGCACGAGGCCCAGCGGACCTGCGCGCCCAGCGCGGTCAGCGTCTCGATCAGCACGGCCGTCTGGATCGTCATGTGCAGCGAGCCGGTGATCCGCGCGCCCTTCAGCGGTTTCGCGGCGCCATATTCGGCGCGCAGCGCCATCAGGCCGGGCATCTCGGTCTCGGCGATCTCGATCTCCTTGCGGCCGAAGCTCGCGAGGCCGATGTCGGCGATGACATAGTCGTTGGTCGTGCTGATGGGCTGCGTGGCCACGTCGGGGTCTCCTCGAAAAACGAAAGACCGCCTCTTAAAAATCGGGCGGTCGCGTGGGTGCTCCCCTAAACGCGACCGCCCGACAATGCAAATATAAAGATATCTTTATATGTGCCGGCTCAGCGCCCGCCCCCAGCGGCGAAGCTGATCCCGCACTGCCCGCCCGGCAAGTCCGGCGCGGCACCGAAGCGATCGGCGATCGTCACCAGCTGGCGAATGTCGCCGGCCGCGGCGGCCGCCTCGTCCGCCAGGGCGGCGGTGTCGGCGCAGATTCTCCGGTCAGTCGCGTCGTCGCCGTAAATGTTGGCGAGCGACGTGGCGAAACGGTCATATTGCACCTGAGCCTGGGCCTGGCCGCCATGGCCGGCGCGGAACGCCGCCATGATCACCCCGTTGGCACTCTGGATCGTCGTCCGGTTCGCCGCGATGAAGTGATTGTAAGCGCCGGTGACGTTCTCGCCCATGGCCTGGCAACGCAGGGTCGCCACCATCAGGCGCGATTGCAGATCCCTGACCTTGGCCGCGGCGACTTGAGTCTCGTTCCAGCAGCTCATCGCCGCCTGGGCTGGAACACTTGCGCAAAGCATCGTCAACGCGGCCGCGCACAGGCCGCTCGTTTTCATGCGTCCAAACATGATTCCCCACTCCCACTCGGCCGCCCGCGAGATGCGAAACGGCCAGGTCCGAGGCTGTCACCGGCTGGTTTTCGAGATATGAATCTTTACGGTTAAATGTTGGGAGGCAATGACTTAGGCCAAAAACGTGGCCCAGATGCCTCACTCTCGATCAAGCCGTGCCGAATTCCGCGGTGAGCAATCGGGAATCGACACCGGCGGCCTGGAAGGCGGCCGCCCAGCGCGTATCGACATCGCAATCGTAGAGCAGGCCTTCGTTACCGGACGTCGAGAACCAGCCGTGCCGCGCCAGCTCCTGCTCGAGCTGGCCGGGACTCCAGCCGGCATAGCCCAGGGCCGCGATCCAGCGCGACGGCCCCTTCCCTTCCGCGATCGCCTTCAGGATGTCGATCGTCGCCGAGAGCACCCAGCGCTCGCCGACATAGACGCTCTCGCCCGCGCTCCAGTCGGGCGTGTGCAGGATGAAGCCGCGCTGGGGCTCGACCGGGCCGCCATGATGGATCGGCACGTTTGGGGCCTCGCCCGGCTCGATCTCGAGCTGCTTCAGGAGGTCGTGGAAGCCGAGCCGCGGCACGACCCGGCCGAGCCCGATGCCGAGCGCCCCCTCCTCGTCATGCACGCACATCGCGATCACCGCTTTCTCGAAGCGCGGATCGCCGATGCCCGGCATGGCGAGCAGGAACTGACCCGACAGGAAGCGCGGCGCGTCCATCGCGTCGATATAGGCGTTTGGCGCGTGAACCCACAATTGCTAAGGGCCAGCGCGACAGCTTTTCGAGGAGAATGACATGACCATCCAGGTTGGCGACCGCATCCCTGATATGACGCTCACCAAAGCGACCGACGATGGGCCGCAGCCGGTCCAGACCGGCGATTATTTCGCGGGGCGAAAGATCGCGCTTTTCGCGGTACCGGGCGCGTTCACGCCGACCTGCTCTGCGCGTCATCTGCCCGGCTATGTCGACAAGGCCGACGAACTGAAGGCGAAGGGCGTGGACGAAATCGCCGCCGTGTCGGTCAACGACGTCTTTGTGATGGGCGCCTGGGGCAAGCAGGCCGGCGCGGACGGCAAGGTCACCATGCTCGCCGACGGCAATGGCGATTTCGCCGCGGCGCTTGGCCTGGACGCCGATTTCTCCAAGTTCGGCATGGGCAAGCGCGCCCAGCGTTTCTCGGCGATCGTCGATGACGGCGTGATCAAGGAGCTGAATGTCGAGGAGCCGGGCGCGTTCAGCGTCTCCAGCGCCGATTTCCTGCTCGGTCAGCTCTGACCACGGCCCATCGAGGAAGGGTGGAATGGCCTGGGGTTGAGCTGGCTACGATTCTGGCGGGGTCCTGGCTGCGCGGCGCTGGCCCGATGCCTTGCGGCGCGACAGCATAAGGAGCATCCCCAGGGCCAGCAGAGCCGGAAGGGCCAGCTTCAAGAGATTGTCGATTATCGGCGCGAGCTTTGGAAGCCATCCCAGTTCCGATAACGGAACAAATGCTCCGACCAGGCTGCAGCCTGCGGGCGATGAGCGGCCGCCGCTCGTATAGGATATGAACGTCGTCCCTCGCGTTTCGGCGACCGATTGGCAGAGCGGTTCGAAATACAGGGCATGCGTGGCGAAATGGACGGCCACAACGCCCAGGGCAAAGACGATGATCGCGAGGAGCAGCCGGGCCGCGCACCCTTTCTGGCTGGTGGACACGATCTCCCGTCCTTTTCGCTCGCGACCTTTCGTCCGGCGGCAGATATCAGCGCGGCGCCAGCGCGAAATCGGCGCCGAGCAGCAGGACCGTGACGATCTCCGGCTGCGGCTGCGGCGCCCCGGGGTTTTGGATGCGGCTCACGCTCTGGAACAGCCCGGCATTGTTGAAGGCGATCGCATAGATGTCCGTGCCGATCCGCTCGGTGACGCGGACAAGCCGGATCACCCGCATGTTGTGCTGCGCGGCCTGGGCCTCGGCGTCCGCCCGCGCCGCGGCGAGGGCCTGCGCCTGCGCCTGGTGCCGGGCATGGGTCCGGTCGGTCAGCGAATAGAGCGGAGGAGAGACGTCGTTCGAACCTGCCGCCTGGAGCGCGGCCCGGACCGCTCCCGCTCGCTCGACGTCGCGCAGCCTGATCGTGACGATGGCGGCGGCATTTTCGGTGCCGGGCGCCGAGATATCGGACGGCGGCGGCGGCGCATTCTCCGGCACATCGACGAACCGGACGGTCACGACGTTATCGCCTGAACGAACCTCGATCGCATCGGAGGGCACGCCGGCCGCGCGCGCGGCCGCGGCGACCCGGCCGATCTCGATCCGGTTGGCGCGCCGCGCCTCAGCCACGTCCATACCGTAAGACGTAATCGTCACCGTGATCGTGGCCAGATCCGCCCGCGCGGTGATCATCCCCACGCCGCCGGTTTCGATCAGCTCCTCGCCCGCCGCCAGCGGGTGGGTCCGCACCGGGCTGGCCGCGGGCTCGCCGCCCATCATTCCGGGCACGCCGGCGAAGGCCGGCGCGGCCAGCAGCGCCGCGAGGGCGGCCGCCGGCAACCCTGAATTCATCGCGGCGCCAGCGCGAAATCGACGCCGAGCGTCATCATCGTCTCGACGTCGGGCCCTTCCTGCTGGCCGTTCATCGCCCGGCGCATCGCCCCCTCGTTCATCATCATCGAGAAGAAATCCATGCCGCCGCGCTCGGTGACCCGGACCACGCGGGCAACCCGCATCCCCAGCGCCGCCGCATAGGCCTCGGCATCGGCCCGCGCCTGGGCGAACGCACGCGAACGCGCCTCGCCTCGCGGTGCCGCCGGATTGGCGAGGGCATAAGCCGTCGACGGCGGCGGCGCACCGGCCTGCTGGATCGCCGCGGTCAGCGCCTCGAGCCGGGCAACATTGCGCAGCTTCAGCTGGACCGTCGCCATCGCCATCGCCACCGTCGTCATGCCGACATCCTCCGCGGGGGCGGCGGAATTCATGTCCATCATCGTGTCGTTCGCCATCATCATGTCCGGCATTTCGGTGGCGACGGCGTTGATCTCGCCGGCCTCGATGTCGGTGGCGGCGATGCCGGCCGCGCGCGCCGCCTGGGTGATCCCCCGGACCTGGGCTTCGGCACTGCGCCGCGCTTCCTCGACGGTCGCTCCGTTGACGTTCACCTGGACCTGAAGCGTGACCAGATCCGCCCGCGTCGTCACGCTGCCGGTCGAATTCACCTCCAGCAGCACCTCATTGGCCGCGAGCGGGGCGGTGGACACCGCCTGCGCGATCGCATCGCCCGCGAGAGCCGGCACCGCCAGCGCAAGCGCCAGCCCTGAAATTACCAACCGCATCTGCGCCCCCTGTTCTGTTCCTGCAGCCACCCCAGCAGCGGCCGGAAATATTCAACCATCGGCTCGGCCGACATCTCGCGGCTGCCGGTGAACGCTTCGAGCGCGTCCGGCAAGGGCCGCGAGGCGCCCATCGCCAGCATGGCGTTCAGTCGTCGGCCGACCTCGCGATTGCCGTAGAAGGTGCAGCGGTGCAGCGGCCCGCGCCAGCCGGCGATGTCGCAGGCCGCCTTGTAGAATTGAAACTGGAGGATGCGGGCGAGGAAGTAGCGCGTGTAAGGCACGCTCGCCGGCACATGATATTTGGCGCCCGCGTCGAAATTGCGCTCGCTGCGCGGGCTCGGCGGGACGATGCCCTGATATTGCAGCCGCATCCGGTCCCACGCCGCCTGATATTCGCCCGCCGGAATCTGGCCGGAATAGATGCCCCAGCGATAGCGGTCGACGAGCAGGCCGAAAGGCAGGAAGGCGATCTTGTCGAGCGCCTGGCGGAGCAGCAGCGCCCGGTCCTGCTCCTCGTTCGGCATCTGATTCTGCCTGAGCAGGCCGATCTGCACCAGATATTCGGGCGTGACCGACAGCGCGATCGTATCGCCGATCGCCTCGTGGAAGCCGTCATTGGCGCTGTTGAGGTAAAGGAACGGCTGCTGGTTATAGGCCCGCTGGTAGAAATTGTGGCCGAGCTCGTGATGCGCGGTGACGAAATCGTCGGCATTCACGCGCGTGCACATCTTGACGCGCAGATCCTCGACATTGTCGACGTCCCAAGCCGAGGCGTGACAGATCACCTCGCGGTCGCGCGGCTGGGTGATCATCGAGCGCTGCCAGAAAGTCTGGGGCAGCGCCGCGAAACCGAGCGAGGTGAAGAAGCCCTCGGCGGTGCGGATCACCCGCTCCGGCGTGTAATGCGCCCGGGTCAGCAGCTCGGTGAGGTCGTAGGCGGGACGGCCCCGGCTCGGCGGCGCGACGACGTCGTAGATATTGCCCCATTCCTGCGCCCAGAGATTGCCGAGCAGGTCGGCGCGGATCGGGCCGGTCGCCGGCTGGACCGCGTCGCCATAGCGACGGTTGAGGCCGGCGCGGGTGAAGCAGTGGATCTGCTCGTAGAGCGGCCTCACCTCGTTCCACAGCCGCTCGGTCAGCGCCGCGAATTCCTCGGGCGTCATGTCGTAATTGGAGCGCCACATGGCCCCCGTGTCGTCGAAGCCGAGCTCGCGCGCGCCCTGGTTCGAGATTTCGGCCATGCGCGTATATTGGGCGCGCATCGGGCTGCCGACATTGTCGTTCCAGCTCGTCCACATCTCCGTGAGCTGCGCCGGATTGCGCACCGTGCCCATCCGCGCCTCGATCTCGTTGCCGGTCAGCGTCTCGCCACCCATGGTCCCGCGGCCGCGGCCATATTGCGAGCTGAGGTCCGTCGAAATCCGGTTCAGCTCCGCCGCCGCGCCGGGCGTGGTCGGGGCCGGCAGAGTCAGACCGAGACGAAGGATGTTGAGCTTGCGCACCGTGTCCGGGCTCAGGCCCGGCGCGCGCTGATAGCGCGCCGCCTCGGTCGCGAAGCGGACGCCCATCTCGGTGCCGATCGTGCCGAAATGGGCGGAGAGCGCGTCGGTGTCCGGCGTGATGTAGGTCGCGTTGACCCAGGCCGCACGGCTGGAGATCACGGTGAACTCGGCCAGCTCGCGCTCGGCGCGGGCGACGAAGGCATCGGCCTCGGCGGCGGTGGGCTGACGGGAGGTGGGCTCGGCCGCGGCCGGCGGCGTCGAGGCCGGCGGCGGCGCTTCGGCGGTCGTCTC
>DATINU010000411.1:0-3394 GCA_035473955.1 Allosphingosinicella sp. | reverse complement strand
CGGTCGCCGCGGCCGGTGTCGCCGCCGACGTTGTTGCCGAGGCCGGAGTCGCTGCGGGAGTCCCCGTAGCCGGAGCCGGGGAGGCAGCCGCTTGCTGCACCGCCGGCGCGGACTGCGGCGGCATGTACATGTCGTGCTGGTTCACCTGGCTGTCCTCGATCTCGAGGTTCGCCGTCTCTTCGGCGTTGGCGCGGGTGGCGCGGAGCGCATTCTCGCGCGCGATGATCGCGGCGCGAAAGGCGCTGAGCTGCTGAGGGCATTGCTGGGGAAAGGCGGCGTCGAACGCCTCCTGGCTCAGCCGTTCGGTGGCGGCGCGAGCGACATATTGGCGAAGGCAGGTCGTGTAGGCGACCCGCGCCGTTCGGGTTGGGTCAGCGCCGCCTTGCATGGCGATGACCAAGACCAGTGAACCGATGACAGACATGACGAACCCCCATCCATCCAATTGCCTGAGAGGAAAGGAGAATGCGCCATGAGCGCGGAAAAGGGAAGTGCCTTCTTGCTGAAAATCGGGGACGGGGGCGCGCCGCCCGTCTTCGCCACCGTCGCCGGGATGCGGACGACGCAACTCTCCGTGAACGGCGAGGCGGTGAACGTGACCAGCAAGGACAGCGAAGGCTGGCGCGAATTGCTGTCGGGCGCGGGCGTGCGCTCGGTCTCGGTGGCGGGAAGCGGGATCTTCACCGGCTCGGCGGCGGAGACGCGGCTGAAAGCGAACGCGCTGGCCGGCCTGCTCGACGATTACGAACTGAGCTTCGAGAGCGGCGAGCGGATGCGGGGGCGCTTCCTGGTCGCGCGGCTCGATTATGCCGGCGATTACAATGGCGAGCGGACCTATGCGCTCGCGCTGGAAAGCTCCGGCGCGGTGAGCGCGGTATGAGCGGGCGCGCGAACCCTGCGCGGGGCGAAGCCGCGCTTGCGGTGGGCGGTGAGACGCTGGTGCTGCGGCCGAGCTTCGCCGCGCTGGTCGCGGCGGAGGAGGAATTGGGTTCGCTGTTTTCACTGGTCGAGCGGGCGGCCGTCGGCGGGCTGCGGCTGGCGGAGACGGCGAGCCTGTTCTGGCATTGCGCGGGCGGAGGCGCGACTCGCGAGGCGATCGGCGAAGCTCTGGCCGAGCAGGGGCTCGCGAAGGCGACGCCGGTGCTGAAGGCGCTGCTGACGCAGATTCTGCAGGGCCGTGTTTAGCGAGGGTGCGGCGCGCCTTGCCGGGCTGGCGGGGGCGCTGCTCGGCTGGCGGCCCGACGAATTCTGGAACGCGACGCCGGCGGAGCTGGCGGCGGTGATCGCGATCATGGCCGGCGAGCAGCGCGGCGCCGGCGCGGCCGATCTGGCGAGGTTGATGGAAAGGTTTCCCGATGGATGAGGAGATTGAAACGCTGCTCGTCAAGGTGCGGGCCGACACCTCGGTCTTCGCCCGCGACGTGGCGGCGATGCGGGGCGAGCTGGAGGGGCCGTTCGCGGCGGGCGTGGCGCGGGCCGGGAATGTGCTCGAGGCCTCGCTGGTGCGGGCGCTGAGGACGGGCAGGCTCGGCTTCGAGGATCTGAAGCGGGTGGCGCTTTCGGCGCTGGCGGAGATCGCCGCGGCCTCGATCCGCAGCGGGCTCGACAGCCTGTTCGGCGGGAAGGGCGGTGGCGGCGGTGGCGGGACCGCGAGCGGTTTCGCCAATGTCATCGCGACGATCTTCGCCGCCTTCGCGGGCGCGCCGGGCAAGGCGATCGGCGGGCCAGTTTCGCCCGGCCGCGCCTATCTGGTCGGCGAACATGGGCCGGAACTGTTCGTGCCCACGGCCAGCGGGCGGATCGAGGCTTCGGCGGGGCGCGCGCGGGATGTCCGGGTGAGCATCGCGATCAACGCGCCGCCCGGCGGCGAGGCGCGGGCGCTCGCGGCATCGAGCCGCCAGGTGGCGCGGGCCGTGAGGCAGGCGCTGATGCGAGTAGAGGATTGAGCCGTGGGACATTGGCTGGCGCCGCCCGATGCGGGGCGCGCGACTTCGTTCGTGAAACGGTTCGATGCGCGTTACTGGTCCGTCGAATTTCCGCGGCCCATGATGGCTTCCGTGACGACGACCGGGCCGGACTCGCTGAGGGTGGATGCGGTCTTCTATCGGAAGAACGACTTGGCCGGGCTGATCTGGGAGTCTGAGGATCGGTGGGATCATCCGCTTTTAAGATACGAGACAAGCAGAGATTTCCGGAACTGCCGGCTCGCCTTTCGGTGGCGGTCGGGCGGGGTGGTCGCGCTCGATGGCGTGAATGGGCCGACGCTCACGATCGAGGGGCGTGATGCCGAGGGCGAGGTGGCGACCTGGTATGTGCGGCTGTGGAATTATGCTGAGGGCGTGACTGAGGATGCGCTCATAAACCTCGATTTCGATGCGCTTTTTGCCGGATGGGAGGCGGATCAGCCGGTCTGGGCGGGCGATGTGGACCGGATGTTCGTGTCGCTGGTCGCGCCCGGTTATGACGGGACCGACGCGGCGCTGGCCGCGCCGGCCGGGGGCTGGGCCGAGCTTGGCGGGATCGTGTGCGACGGGTCCGGTTCGGTCCTTGCCCTGGGCGACCGGCAGTTGCCCGAGCACGCGCTTCGGATCGCGACCGGCTATGACGATCTCTATCACCTGACCCCGGCGCGGGTGCTGCGGAACGCGCTGCGGCTCGGTTATCAGGGGTTGCTCAACCATTATGTCGGGATGAGCCATTATTTCCGGCTCGACGAAGGGCTGGTGGCGGAGGGGCTGAATGGCCCCTGCGCGGCCTGGCATGCGGATTTCCTGAGCCGGGCGAAGGCGCTGGGCTTCGAGGTGATCCTGTCGCTGAGCTACGAAGTGCTGGCGCGGCATTGCCCGGAGGACTGGCAACAGCGGGCGGAAAATGGCGACCGGGCGCTGACCGGCTGGGAACCGCCCTCGGCCTTGCTGTCGCCGGCCAATGACGAGGCGATGGCCTGGCTGCGGGGGATCGGGCGGAGCTTCGCGGCGCTGGCGGCGGGGACAGGGATGCCGGTGCGCTTCCAGATCGGCGAGCCATGGTGGTGGATCATGCCGGGCGGTCGGATCTGTTTGTACGACGACGCGGCGGTGGCGGCGTTCTCGCCGGTTTCGATCGGCGACGTGCGCGGCGGCCTCGATGCGGGGCAGGAAGCGACCCTCGACGCGGCCGGGACGGTGCTCGCGGCTTCGACCGCCGCCTTGTGCGAGGCGGTGCGGGACGAGGCGCCGGGGGCGGAGTGCCTGCTGCTCGTCTATCTGCCGACGGTGCTCGACGGGGACGAGGTCAAGCGGGCCAACGTGCCGCTCGGGTGGGCGGCGCCGGCCTTCGACCGGCTGCAGCTCGAGGATTACGATTGGGCGGTGCGCGGGCGGCTCGGCGCTTCGGCGCGGGCCGCAACCGCGCT
>DATINU010000410.1:0-1678 GCA_035473955.1 Allosphingosinicella sp. | reverse complement strand
GCCGGTCCGGGTGGAAACTACGGAGGCGGCAAGGTGGCTCGCCAACACAAAAGCCGCGCAAAAGCGGGCCTTCTGAGAGAGCGGCTGAAGGGACTCGAACCCTCGACCTTCTGCATGGCAAGCAGACGCTCTAGCCAACTGAGCTACAGCCGCACGGAGGCGGGAGTATAGCCCGGGCGTCCGCCACAATGGTCCGCGTGAGCGTGGCGAGGAGCATCGTGACGGCGGCCAGGGCCGCCTCCCGCAACAAGACCGTGCGGCGCGTCGGAGCGACCGCGGCGCTCGCCGCGGCGCGGCGCGTCGAGCCGATCGCGCGCGATCGCTACGACAGCTGGCGCGACCGCCGGATCGACCGCGACCGGGCGCGCAAGCTCGCCCGCCAGATCGGCGGGCGCTACTCGGAGGACACGATCATCGGCGGCCAGGCGCACGTCGTCGTCTGGAGCGCGGAGGGCAAGCCGGTCGACGCCTTCCCGCCCGTCGAGGACCTCGCCGCGCGGCCCGAGCTGCAGACGTTCGACCAGGCGCTCACACTCGATCCGGCGGCGCCGCCGCGACGGCGGCTGCCGGGCCGCTAGCGGCGCGCTGAGGTATCCGAAGGCCGACGCTGCTACACCCTGTACATGGCGGACGATCCCAAGCCCAGCGAGCGGCAGGCCCGCACGCCGCTCCCGCAGAAGGACGGGGAGGGCAAGCGCCCCGGCTTCCGCGCGCCGCGGATGCGGATCCTGCTCGTCATCGTCGCGCTCCTCGCGGCCAACTACGTCTTCGTCGCGCTGTTCGCCCCCGGCAAGGTCGAGTCGGTCCGCGTGCCGTACAGCCCGACCTTCCTCGAGCAGGTCCGCGCGGGCAACGTCGACCGCGTCTCGACCACCGGCGCGACCGTCGACGGGATGTTCAAGCAGGACTTCAAGTACCAGGACCACAAGCCGACCAAGGCGTTCGAGACCGAGATCCCGGTCTTCGCCAACAGCGACGAGCTGTCGAAGCTGCTCGAGGACCAGAAGGTCACGATCGAGGCCGAGCCGGTCAACCAGAGCCGCGGGTTCCTGGCCAGCCTGATCCTCGGCTTCGGCCCCGTGATCCTGCTCATCGGCCTGTTCGTCTACTTCGCGCGCCGCGCCGGCGGCGGCGGGATGAGCGCGCTCGGCAACTTCGGCCGCAGCCGCGCGCGCCGCGTCGAGGGCGGCCAGCAGAAGATCACCTTCGCCGACGTCGCGGGCATCGACGAGGCCAAGGCCGAGCTGAGCGAGATCGTCGACTTCCTCAAGAGCCCCGAGCGCTACCAGAAGCTCGGCGGGCGGATCCCGAAGGGCGTCCTGCTCTCCGGCCGCCCCGGCACCGGCAAGACGCTGCTCGCGCGCGCCGTGGCGGGGGAGGCCGACGCGCCGTTCTTCAGCATCTCCGCGTCGGAGTTCATCGAGGCGATCGTCGGCATCGGCGCCAGTCGCGTCCGCGACCTGTTCAAGCAGGCCAAGGAGGCCGCGCCGGCGATCATCTTCATCGACGAGCTCGACGCGATCGGGCGCTCGCGCAGCGCCGCCTCGTTGACGAGGTTCGCGAGGTCGGCGCCGACCATGCCGGGCGTCGTCGCCGCGATGCGGCCGAGCTGAACGTCCGGCCCGAGCGGGACAGATCGGGTGTGGACGTCGAGGATCCGCTCCCGGCCGGCGCGATC
>DATINU010000409.1:0-11430 GCA_035473955.1 Allosphingosinicella sp. | reverse complement strand
CGCCGAGGCGATCGGCTGGATTCCGCGGCTGCAGCGTTGCGACACGGCCGAGGCGCTGTGGCGGGAATATCAGGTGATGAAGCATGAATACGGGCCCGGAGCGGCTGAGCGGCTTCGGGTAAGGAGAGCATGGCCCAGCTGAAGCGGATCGAAGAAACGCTGACCGACGACTTGCGCGGGCGGTTGCTGCGCATGCGCCACGTGATCGCCGTCGGGCCGGGCTTCAAGACGGTGAACGGCCTCATCACCAACCAGCTCGCGATCGTGGTCGATGTCGATCGCAAGCTGCCGCGCTGGCGGCTCGGCGCGCGCGACCGGGTCCCGCCCTCGATCAACGGCGTGCCGACCGACGTCGCCGAGCCGCTGGATGCGCGCCTTTGCCGTCCCGCGCAGGAATTCGCGTCCGACAGCCAGCGCATCCGGCCGCTCCGCTCCGGAATCTCCATCGGCGTCACCGGTTCGCATGCGGGAACGCTCGGCTTCTTCGCCCGGCGAAACAGCGACAAGGCGCCAGTGCTCGTCTCCAACTATCACGTCCTCTATCGCGGCCGCGCCTTGCTCGACATCACCGGCGAGCCGCACGAGGCGTTCCAGCCGCCCAAGGGCACCGACAACAAGATCGGCAACGTCGCCGGCGGCGACGTTGGGGGCGAGATCGACTGCGCCTATGCAACGATCGACGAGGAAGGATCGAGCTGCTGCTGCAAGAGCCCGATCCCGCACGAGAACATCGTCGATGGCACGCTGAAGAACGGTCACCTGGTGAACAACCAGTTCGTCGACAACCGCCCACTCGTCGGCATCGAGCGCGCGCAGGTCGACGACACCGTGACCAGGATCGGAAGGTCGACCGGCCCCAGCGTCGGCAAGATCGTGAGCACGACCAAGGCGATCAGCGGACCGATCGACTACAGCAATTACGAGCTGCCGAAGGGGGACAGCTTTACCTTCTCCAACCTGATCATGATCGTCTCATGGGATCTGGCGAACAACCAGCCGACGCCGCAGGCTCCGTTCGCGGACGATGGGGATTCGGGCTCCGCCCTGATCGTCGAGGACAAGATCGTCGGCCTTCATTTCCTGGGCTATAAGGATCCGGGGAACGGCAACCGCTTCAGTTTCGCCTGCCATATCGAGAAGGTCGAATCGACGCTCCAAGTGACCGTGCCGGGCACCCGGCCGACGCTGGCGGCCGCCGGCGGCGGATCGAGCAACGCGGCGGTCGCCGCGCTCGATTTGCCGATCGACCCGGACGAGGGTGAGATCATGATCGGCGGCAGCCGCTTCGCCGCCCAGCCGGTGCGGCGGGCCTGGGCGGGAATGTCGGAACGGCTCCAATCGACCGCCGCCGGCCGCGCCTGGTTCGCGCTGTTCGCGAGACACCATTATGAGGTGATGGCCCTGGTCAACCGGCGCCGGCCGGTGACCATCGCCTGGCAGCGGGGCAAGGGGCCGCCGTGGATGGCGGCGATCGTGCGCAGCGCCACCCATGACGCCTACCGTTTGCCGGACGACGTCCAGGGATCGAGCATGGCGGCGCTGACGGCGCAGATTCGCGATGCCCTGGCCGCCGCCGGAAGCGAGGCCTTGAGCGAGGATCTCGCTCGCCACGGCACGGCGCTGCGCGGCCATTTGTGCGCCGCCCGAACCGCCTGGGAGCTGATCGACCGGCTTTGCGCCGCGCCGCTCGCGGAGGCCGGAAATGGCTGAGAGTCAGGGCACGCTCGAAAACATCGCCGGCGCGCTGGCAAAGATGATTCACCCGCTTGAGGAGCGGCTGGCGGAAGGGCAGATCCTGGAGCTGCTTGCCGAACTCGACCTCGATCTCCCCGCCGCCGTCGCCAGCAACGGCGCGGTCAAGGCGGCGCTCGAGAAGGCCGCCACCAGCGCCGGCCTGCTCATTCCAATGCTCCTCCAGCTGGTCGGGAAGGTCGAGGACGAGGATTATGGCGGCGCCCTCGCCCAGGGGATCGAGCTCGGCCTCGAAATCAGGACCTTCATCGAGGGCACGACCGGCCTCGCCAATGCGATCAAGGCGGCGCCGCATGGCGGCGTCAGCAATGCCGACATAGAGGCGATTCCGCGCCGCCTGTTCGATTATCTGCTCGTCCGCCACGCCGAGGGCATTCCCGCGATCGCCGAGATCCTGGAGTTCGCCGGCCTGTTCGCGCGCGAGCCGAAGATCGTCGGCACCGAGGAGGTGCTGGTCCGCAGCATCGATCTGAGTCGAATCGGCGATCTGATGAGCTCGCCCGAGACCCTCCTTGAGAGCCAATATGGCTGGGGCACGAACGGCTTCGACGGCGCGGCGATGCTCGCCAAGCTGCAGAAGCTGCTCAATGCCAAAGGCCTTGCGGCGATCGTCGACACGGGCGTCGTTCCGCCGGTGCTCGACATATTGTTCGCCGAGATCCAGGCCGACACGTCCCGGTCCCCGCCCGGACTGACACTCGCCTTCAACGACGCGATCAGCTTTGGCGCCGACCCTTCCTACGAAGGCGAGCAATGGCGCGTCGAGCTGAAGCTCGACACGGAGGTCAAGGCGGGGATGGCGTTGACCGTCGAGCCCAGCGGCGCCGTGACGCTGACCCCGCCCAGCGGCGAGGTCAAAGGCGAGAACGCGCTGATCTTCACCGCCGGCACCGAAGGCGGTCCGCCATTCACCATTCTCGGCCAGTCGGAATCGAGCCGGATCGAGGCGCGGCAATTCATCGCCCGGATCGGCGCTGGGCTGCATTGGAACGGGAGCAAGGCGCAGGGCGATTTCTTCGCCGAAGCCGATCTCAAGGGCGGCAAGGTCATCGTCGACCTGAGCGAGGGCGACGGCTTCCTTTCGACCCTGCTCTCGGGCGTCGGCATGGAATCCGATTTCGAGCTCGGTCTCGGCTTCTCCACGGCGCAGGGGCTCTACTTCCACGGCAGCGCGACGCTCGAAGTGCAACTGCCGCTGCACCTCAATCTCGGCCCGGTCGAACTCAGCGCGCTCACCCTCGGCATCGGCATCGACGGCGCAAAAATGCCGATCAGCACCGCACTCGACATCAAGGCGGCGCTGGGCCCGCTGCAGGCGGTGGTCGAGCAGATCGGAATCACCGCCAATCTCAGCATCGCCGCCGACGGCAAGGGCGCGCTCGGGCCGCTCGACATCGACATCGCCTTCAAGCCGCCCAAGGGCGTCGGCCTGTCGATCGACGCCGGCGTGGTCAAAGGCGGCGGCTATCTGTTCATCGACGTCGACCGCGGCGAATATGCCGGCGCGCTCGAGCTCAAGATCCTGGATTTCCTCAGCGTCACCGCGATCGGCATCATCACCACCAAGATGCCCGACGGCTCGGAGGGCTTCTCCTTCCTCGCCATCATCGCGATCGAATTCAATCCCGGCATCCAGCTCGGCTTCGGCTTCACCCTGATCGGCGTCGGCGGCCTCGTCGGGCTCAATCGCTCGATGAATCTCGACGCGCTGGCGCAGGGCGCGCGGACCGGCGCGCTGGATTCGGTGCTGTTCCCGACCGACGTCATCGCCAATGCGCCGCGGATCATCTCCGATCTGCGCACCTTTTTCCCGGCCGAGCGGGACGTCTTCCTGATCGGCCCGATGGCCAAGCTGGGCTGGGGGACGCCGACCCTGATCAGCCTCTCGCTCGGCATCATCATCGAGATTCCGGGCGACGTCGCGATCGTCGGTAAACTGGTCGTCGCCATCCCGGACGAGGATGCGGCGCTGATCGTCATCAAGGTTGCCTTCATGGGGGCGATCGAGATCGACAAGAAGCGCGGCTGGTTCTTCGCCACGCTTTATGAATCGCGCATCGTCTTCATGCCGCTCGACGGCAGCATGGGCGTGCTCGCCCAGTTCGGCGACGACGCCAATTTCGTCGTCTCGGTCGGCGGCTTCCACCCGTCGTACAACCCGCCGAGCCTGCCCTTCCCGTCGCTGTCGCGGATCGGGATCAACATCCTCAACACGCCGGTCGCGCGGATCCGGGTCGAGGCCTATTTCGCGGTTACTTCGAACACCGTCCAGTTCGGCGCTCGGGCAGAGCTCTATTTCGGCATCTCGATCGCCAGGATCGAGGGCCATCTGGCGTTCGACGCCCTGTTCCAGTTCTCGCCCTTCTATTTCATCATCACCATTTCGGCCTCGCTTTCGGTCAAGCTGTTCGGCGCGGGCCTGTTCAGCATCCGTTTCCGCGGTTCGCTCGAAGGCACCTCGCCCTGGCATGTCGAAGGCACGGGCAGCATCTCCATCCTGTTCTGGGATGTCGACGTCGATTTCTCGCACACCTGGGGCGAGAGCGAGGACACGAGGCTGCCGCCGGTTTCGGTGATGCCGATCCTCGCCGCCGAATTCGCCAAGGACGAGAACTGGACCGCGCGTCTCGCCAACGCGAACCAGCTGTTGGTCTCGCTGCGCACCATCGACGCCGGCGCCGACCTCGTCCTCCATCCGGTCGGCACGCTCAGGATTACACAGCGTGCGGTCCCGCTCGGCATTCCGCTCGACAAGCTCGGCAGCCAGCGCCCCGACGATGCCAATCTCTTTACGATCGCGGCCGCCACGACCGGCATGGGCCGGCGCGGCGAGATCCGCGAAGCCTTCGCCATCGCCCAATTCCAGGATCTCGATGACAGCGAGCGGCTGAGCGCGGCCGATTACGAAAAGGAAGATGCGGGGCTCGAGCTCGAGGTTACCGGAAACCAGGTCGAAACCAGCTACGTCGCCCGGCGGATCGCCCGCTACGAGCAGATCATCATCGACACCAATTTCATGCGCGTGCTGGCCCAATTCGCGGCCTTGCTCGCCGGTCTGTTCAGCCATTTCCTCGCCAACAATTCAGCCGCGCGCGCCGGTCTTTCCGCCCGCTCGCGCGACCTCAAGCACCTGTTCGACGCCAAGGTCGAGATTCACCCGAATGCCTATGTGGTCGTCAACCAGGCCGACAACTCGCCCCTCGCCGGTGCGCCGGCCTCTTTCGCCTCGCAGGCCAGCGCCAAGGCATTCATGGCGGCGCAAAGCGCGGCGAACCCGAATTTCGCCAACAATGCCCACATCGTGCGCCCGCACGAAATGAAGCTCGCGGCATGAGCGACGAACTCGGCACCTATTCCTTCCTGCCCTGGCTGCGGCTCGGCCTCGCCAACCAGCTGAAGGCGGCGGACCAGGACACGTCCGTCAAGCTACGCGCCACGATCGAGGTCAAGCTCGACATTACGGGCAAGCCGGTCGAGGGCGAGATCGACCTCAAGCAACAGGTGAAGAAGAATGTCGCCCTGTACGGGCCGGGCGACATCACCGGGATCGAGCCGCGCGCGATCGTCAAGGTCGAGCCGCGCCACTGGATCACCAATTTCGAACCCAATTACATGCCCTATATCGAGTTTTACGAGGAGGATTTCCCCTGGCGCTACACGCCGGCGGCGCCCGACATCGCCAAGAGCAGGCTGCGGCCGTGGCTGACCCTGATCGTGCTCAAGGAAGACGAGTTCAACGAGGTGGCGCCGATCTCGTCCCGGCCCTGCGCGGCGATCGAGGTCACCGGCCAGGCGGACCAGGTCTTCCCGCCCGCCGACCAGCTCTGGGCCTGGGCGCACGTCCATATCAACAAGGACATGGTCCAGCAGGACGGAGTCGCCGTCTCGACCGACATGAACGCGGCCCGGCCGCGGATCGAGAGCCTGCTCGAGAATAATCCCGACCATGCCTATTCGCGGCTGCTCTGCCCCCGGACGCTCGAGGAGAATGTCGGCTACCACGCCTTCCTGATTCCGACCTTCGAGAGCGGGCGATTGGCCGGGCTCGGCCATCAGCAGGCGGTGCCCAATGCCGAATGGTTCGCGACCCAATCGGCCTGGGACGATTATACGGACCGGCCCCTCACCTCGCTTCATCCGGTCTACAAGCGCTGGCAATTCAAGACCGGCTCGGTCGGCGACTTCGAATATCTGGTCCGGCTCCTGAAGCCGCGCCCGGCCGACGCCCGGCTCGGCCGCCGCGACATGGACACCCAGGATCCGGCGCCCAATATCGCCGGCATCGCCAGCGCCGAGCTCGAAGGCGTGCTGCGGCTCGGCGGCGCGCTCAAGGTGCCGGACGAGGTGCTGAGCGACGCGCAGGAAGAGGAAGCCGCAGCCTATGAGGAATGGGACCAGCCCGCCTATCCCCACGACTTCCAGGAAGACCTCGCGCGGTTCATCAACCTGGCCGACGATTATCGGCTGAACGGCAGCCCCGACCCGGTGATCACGGCCCCGCTCTACGGCCGCTGGCATGCGCTGACCGAGCGGCTGCTGTTCGACGCCGACGGAAGCGACGCGCCGCAGCGCACGAACTGGGTGCACCGGCTCAACCTCGATCCGCGCTGGCGCGTCCCGGCGGCGTTCGGGACGACGGTGATCCAGAAGAACCAGGAAGAATATATGGACGCCGCCTGGGGCCAGGTCGGCGAGATCATCGAAGCCAATCGGCGCATCCGCCTCGCGCAGGTGGCCCGCGAGGTCGGCCTGATCTGGCACGGCCGCCATCTCGGCCCGGTGCTCGACATGAGCGTCGAGCGCGGTCTCGCCCTGATGGCGCCGGTCCAGCGCCGGGTCGTCGCCGACGGCTTCACCGTGCGTCACACGGTGGCGACGAGCATGGTGCCCCGCGCCGCGATGTCGGCCCCGCTGCGGCGCATATTGAGGCCGCTCGATCATGTCGCGGCAACGCTCGGCTTCGACAGCCCGAAGGGAGCGGAGGGGCTGATCGAGCGGATCAATGCGGGCGAGATCAGCGCCGCGCCGCCCCGCGCCACGCCCGAAGGCCTGCCGACGGTCGAGGACGTCGCGGACAAGATCGCGCCAAGCGGGGTCGTCGGCGACTTGGCCGAATGGCTGCGCACCCACAAATGGCTGAAATGGCTGCTGCTGATCGCCCTGTTGCTGCTTGCGTTGCTGCTGCTCGCTTTCGGTGCCGGGCTGATGCTCGCGCTGGCGGTCGCCGGCGCCGCCTTCGCCTTGTTCCTGTGGCTTGCCTGGCTTGAGCGACAGGCCGCGAAGGCGCACGCGGCGCTGCCCGACGGCAACTCGCCCGACGCGATCGATGCGCTGCCGTCCTTCCCTGGCTTCGAGATCCACGGTTATGACGACTCCGCCGGACCGGAGCCCGCGACGGGCGCCGCGGACAGCGTCGAGGCCGAGCGGTTCAAGGGAGCGCTGGTCGACGTCTACACCCTGATCGAGACCAGCGAGACGATCAGCGCCCAGCCGCCCCGCCCGCCGCTCGACCTCGGCCCGCTCGCCGGCACGACCTTCGCGGCGATCGATCCGGCGCTGACCGTCCCCGCCTTCACCCTTGGCGCGATCACGATCCCGCCGCATCTCGTGCTGCTCAACGGCGAAGTCTTCCGAGAGGCGATGGCCTATCCAGAGATCGACGTGCCCATGTACCGGCCGCTGCTCGAGCTTTCGAACGAACATTTCCTGCCCAACATCGACAAGATCCCGCCGAACACGATCACCATGCTGGAGACCAACCAGCGCTTCATCGAAGCCTATATGGTCGGCCTCAACCACGAATTCGCGCGCGAGCTGCTCTGGCGCGAATTCCCGACCGACCAGCGCGGCAGCTGCTTCCGCCAATTCTGGGACGTCAGCGAAGTGATCGACAATGAGGGGCTGAGCAAGGAAGCGCTGCGCGAGAAGCTGCGCGACATCCCGCCGCTCCATACCTGGTCGCATTTCTCCAATCTCGGCGATCACGATCATCGCGAGCAGCCCGGCGAGAAGGAGGACGAGGTCGTGCTCGTGATCCGCGGCGAGCTTTTAAAGAAATATCCGACCGCGGTGATCTACGCCCAGAAGGCGCGCTGGCAGCGCAAGGGGAATGGCGAGATCGACCGGCTTCTGCCGCGCCTGTTCGAAACCGACGACGCGGCCGGCGAATGGCTCAAGCTGCCGCTCTACACCGCCAAGGCCGATCCCGACATCACCTTCATCGGCTTCGACCTCAACGCGAGCGACGCCAAGGGCGGCGACGGGACGGAGGACGACAGCCCGCCCGGCTGGTTCTTCGTCATCAAGGAGCGGCCCGGCGAACCGCGCTTCGGCCTCGACATCGGCCCGGGCGGCGGCGCCCTTCATTATTGGAACGACCTCGCCTGGGGCGACGTGCCGATCGAGAACGGCTTCATTCAGCTCAAGACCGGCGGCCCGACGCACCAGCTCACCGCCCCGCCCCCCGGCGAGCCGGAGGAAAAGCAGAAACAGCACGAGGAGGACAAGCAACTCAAATGGCACCCCGGCACCAATGCCGCCGAGCTGGCCTACATCCTCTACCAGGTTCCCGTGCTCGTCGCCGTGCACGGCAGCGAAATGCTGCCCGACTGATGGCGCGGGCACCCACAGCGCGACGATCGGAAAGGCGGTTCGGCGGCCATGGCTGAGTTCGACAAGGTCCGGGGCAAGCTCGCCGAGGCTCGCGCGGCAACCGAGGCCGCCGGCCGGGAGCTGTTCGGCGCGCGCCAGGAACTGGCCCGGCTGAACCGCCAACGGCAGCAGGATTCGCGCACCGGATCGGACCACGGCGCGCTCGACCAGGCCATCGCCCAAACCGAAGCGAAGATCGGCAGCCTCAAGACCACGGTTCAGAAGGCCGAACAGGCCGAAGCCGGCCATTTCACCAAGTTCGTCGACTTCACCGATCCGCGCAAACATTCGGGGCTGTTGTCGGATCGGACGCCGGTGTTGCTCATGCCGTTGCGGATCGAGACGCGCTTCAAGACGGCGGCGGAGTTCGGCGGGGAGTCCGACGAACTCTGGGTACGCGTCTATCCCGACGACATTTCGATCGACAGCTTCGAACCCTCGCTGACGCAAAGCGAGGCGCGCGCGGCGGAAATCCGGAAGGACTATGCCCCGCGCAATCTTGCCGATCCGCCGCCCGAAAATGTGACCCGCCAAGCCACGACGGTGATCGTCGCCTATCTCGAATTCCCGGCCGACGACACGGTGCCGGTGCGCGAATCGACCTGGTCGCAGGTGCCGCTGGCGATGACGCTTCCCGACCGGCTGGTGCTGCTCGGCTATAATGGCGACACGCTAACCCTCGAACGGCTCGGCAACCCGATTCCGGCCGCGCTCGCGGTGGCCCCCGATCCCTCCGCCGAGGAAGACAATCAGCTGAAGCCCGACGGAACCGACATCAAGTTCGGGCCGGAGCTCGAATGGGTCGCCGACTTCAACCGCGCCGTGGAGATCGGCATGGGCTTCAGGGTGCCGCTCTCCGCCCTCGAATTCCGGCGCGGTTTCGACAGCCTGATGGTGCTGGGCCTCAGGATGGGCGCGGACCAGGCGGCGGGCAAGTCGGCGCTCGAGCAGCTCATCGCCCATCACCACGATTCCCGCGCCGGCTTCTCGCTGCTGCCGCAGGGGCGCCCGACCAACAATGTCGAGGGCGAGGGAGCGGCCTATAGCTGGCAGGAGGATCCGGACGTCAGCTTCGACCATTATTTCCCCGATCCGGCCACGCCCGCGCCGGCCGAGCCGACCGGCTGGTTCGACAAGAGCGACGGACGCTGGCTCGCCGAGCTGCTCGGGCTCGATCCCGCCGCGCTCGCCGCCATCCCCTTCTACGCCCGGCGCGATCTCTCCGAGGCACGGGCGATGAACGTCGCTTTGTGGCCGGCGACGCTCGGTTATTTCATGGAATCGATGCTCCATCCGGTGTTCGAGGACGACACGGTCGAGCGGACTCGTGAATTCTTCGCCAGGCATGTCTCGGCCCGCGGGCAGATCCCGGCGATCCGCGTCGGCAAGCAGCCCTACGGCATCCTGCCGGCGACACCGCGGTCGCGCATCGAATGGCTGTTCAAGCAGGCCGAGCCCACCGGCATCGCCGGCGCGGCGGGCGGCGACGCCTCCTTCCTGCGGCAGCTTTACACGCTGCTCCGGCGGGCCGAGGCCGATTTCGAGCCGCTGCTCGAAAAGGTTTCCCATATCGGAAAATCCGGCGACGCCCATCAAATCCTGCTCGACGTGGTCGGGCTCCATGCGGGCTCGGTCGAGTTCCGGCAGCGTTATGCCGAAAGCTTCGACCAGCTCTACAACCGGCTGTCGATGCAGGGCGCGGGCGGCGCGTTCGTCGCGGCGCTGATCGCGCTCGGTTATGTGCAGAGCGGCCTCGACCTGCTCGGCGCGCTCGGCTGGAACCGCGGCGAGCGCGAGGAGATTCCGGACATCCTAGAAAAGCTGTTCCTCGGCACTGCCAATCCGCTCAAGGGCGGACTGATCGACGACCGGCCGCTTTCCGAAACCGAAGCCATCCGCGCCTATACCGCGACCGGCACCAACTATATCGACTGGCTGATCGCCGCCGGCGGCACCTCGCACGATGCGCTGCGCCTGCAGCAGGGCTTCACCGACGTGCCGACCGCCCTGCTCTATCTGATGCTGCATCACGCGCTCGACCTGTCCTTCGTCGAGACCAGCATTCGCCTGTTCGCGGACGCCGGGCTGGTCGATCAGGCCCAGCTGCGGGCGTTCCGGCGCGAGCCCAAATTCATCCAGATGCGGGAAACGCAAGACCAGCAGGCGGCGAGCGAGCGCAGCCGCTGGCACTACCTCTACCGCACCGAGCCGATATTCGATGCCCAGCGCACCGTCGGCGAGTACATCCCCACCGTGCTGACGAGCATGCAGGCGACCGCCTATCTGAAGCGCCAGCTCGATGCGCTCGAGCAGCTGAAGGGCCGCCCGACCGCCGTGCTCGAGCGCGCCTTCGCCGAGCATCTCGATCTGTGCAGCTACCGGCTCGATGCCTGGTATGGCGGCTTGCTCAGCCATCAGCTCGAAAGCCTGCGCTACCCAGGCGGCGCCAACGGCCAGGCCCAGCCCAAGACCGGCCTTTATCTCGGAGCCTATGGCTGGCTCGAAGAGGTGAAGCCCGAACACAAGAAACTGACGCCGGTCGATCTGCCGGCCGATCTCGCCGCTTTGTTCGATCCCTCCGGCGATGCCCCGCCGGTCAGCGACAGCACCAATCAGGGTTATATCCACGCCCCGTCGCTCAACCACGCGGTGACCGCCGCGGTGCTGCGCAACGGCTATCTCTCCAACGCTACCCCCGCCAATCCGACCAGTCTCGCCGTCAACCTCTCGTCCGAGCGGGTGCGGATGGCGCTTTCGGTCATCGAAGGGATGAAAAGCGAGCAAAGCATCCGCGCCCTGCTCGGCTATCGCTTCGAGCGGGGTCTGCACGATCGCCACGACGTCGAAGTCGATTCTTTCATCTACGAGCTGAGGAAGGCCTTCCCGCTGGTCGGCGACCGGATGTCGACGACCAAGAGCGGCGGCGCCGACGAGATCCGCAAGATCGAGGCACGCAACGTGATCGACGGGCTGGCGCTGGTCGAGCGGATGCGCGAGACCGGCAACAAGACCTATCCGTTCGGCCTC
>DATINU010000408.1:0-5136 GCA_035473955.1 Allosphingosinicella sp. | reverse complement strand
ACAACGCGCCGCATCTGGTATCAATATTTTATCAAACAGGAAAATTAAAACTAAAGCAAATATGAGTGATTTCTTACCAGAAGGTTACCCCGGCGGTGCGCATCAGGCGGAGAAAATCGATTTCGGCGCCGTCCCGCGGCGCTTCCAGCTGGCGCCAGGCGACGAGCGCGAAGCGCCAATTGGCCGGGCTCGGATAGGCCGCCACCAGTGCCTGGGCCGCGGCCGCGGTCTTCCCGGCGAGACGGGCATTGTAGGTGATGCTGACCCATTGCCGGTACCAGCTTTCCGGGGGCGGCGGCGCGCCGGGGGGAAGCAGGCCGATCGCGCGCTCGACGAGGTCCGACGCGCCTTGCGGATCGTTCAGCCCCTGGCGGACCTGGGCAAGGTTCATCAGCGACTGCGGGCTTTCCGGGGTGAGCGCGGCGAGCCGGGTCCAGGCCGCCGACGCCGTCTCATAATCGTGGGCGCGGTAGGCGATGTCGCCCCTGACGCCGAGATAGCCGATGAGCCGGCTGGCCGGGGTGTCCGGACTGGCGATCAGCACGTCGAGCGCCGGGATGCGCAGCGTATCGTCGCGCCGCTGCCGGCCGATCTCAAGCTGGTATACGGCCAGCACGTAGCGGGCGTCGGGGCTGTCGACCGCCGCCCGGGCCGCGGCCAGCGCCCGATCCTGCGCCGCCGCATTGCCGCGCAGCGTTTCGGCCAGCTCGCCGAGCCTCTCCTGCTCAATGCTGCCGAGCGCGAGCGTCCGGCCGTGCAGTTCCAGGCTGTTCTGGGTGATCTGGGCAGAGGCAGGCGCCGCGCCGGCCGCGGCCAGCGACATCCCCAGGACGATCCCGACAAGGCTGCGCATGATCCCCGTTCTAACGCCTCCTCGCGCGCGGCGCCACCGGGGCAAATACCGGCTGGCGTGGGCCGCGTACCCGCTTATGCTCCGCTTCGAACGGGAGGAGAAGAACGATGAATCCACGCGCCTTCATTCAAACGATGATCGCCCTCGCCTCGGCCTCTTTGGGGCTGGTCGCGGCCCTGGCCTGGAACGAGGCGATCAAGGCGACGCTCGCCATGCTCGGCCTGGGCGACGATCTGACCGGACTCTACACCTATGCCATCCTCGCCACCGTGATCGCGGTCGCGGTTCTGGTCTGGCTCGGCAAGCTCGCCTCGCGGATCGGCGGCGAAGCGGCGATCGAGCGCGAAGCCGAAGGCTGAGCCCGGTTATGCCGCGGGCGGCCCGAGCCGCGTGACCCGATCCGCCGGCGGCGGCATGAGCGGGTTGTTGGCGTCGAGATAACGCTCGATCGCGTCGATATCGAGCGGACCGCCATAGGGGTCGGTGCCGTCGCGGAAGACGGTGAAATTGTCGCCGCCGGTCGCCAGGAAGCTGTTCATCGTCACCCGGTAGGACGCGTCGTCCCCAACCGGCGTGCCGTTCAGCCTGAGATCGAGAATCCGCTGCCCGGCCGGCAGGCGAAGATCGTAGCTGTAGGTCAGCCCGCGCGAGGGCAGCAGCATGACCGGACGCTCGACCGTATTGCTGCCGCTGTTGAACTGCTGCTCGAGCAAGGCGCGCAGCTGCCGTCCGGTCATCGACTTGACGATCAGATTGTTGCCGAAAGGCTGGGCGGTGAAGAGCTGGCCGAAGGTCACGCTGCCGTCGGCGGCGGGGACGATATCGGCGCGGACGCTGGTCTGGTTGGTGAAGGCGATCTGGGCGCCGCCATTTTCGGGCGCCCGGGTCGCGGCGAGATGGGCGTCGGCGATGAGGTTGCCGAGCACCGATTCGCCCGAGGGCGCCTTCTCGCGCAGCGCCGGCGCGCTGAAGCGGCCGACCACGCGGGTGGCAAGCGGCCCCGCCGCCTCGGCATAGCGCGCGACCAGCGCCGCCACCGCCGGATCCGGGGCATAGCGCGGAAAGAGCGCGCTCACCGCCACCGGCCCCGACGAGCCCGGATAGGCCTCGCTCTGGACGATCAGATTGTCCGCGCGCTTGGCCAGCACCCGCCCGGCGACCGGATCGATGGTGAGATCGATGTCGGTCAGCAAGGTGCCGCTGCGCCCGGCGCTGGTGACCAGGAAGGGGCGCACCGGATCGATCCGCCCGTAATCGCAAATATAGGCATTGTGGGTGTGGCCCGAGACGACCAAGTCCACCGCCGGATCGAGCCGGGCGAGGATCGGCATCAGATCGCCCGCCATCCCGGCACAGCTATGATCGTTATAGCCGACGTTGGTCTCCACGCCTTCGTGGATGACGACGACGATCGCATCGACGCCCTCGGCGCGCAGGCGCGGAATGGCGGCGTTGATCGCATCGGCCTCGTCGCCGAAACCGAGGCCCGCGACGCCCGCCGGCGTGACCAGGGTCGCCGCACCCCGCAGCGGCAGGCCGATGACGCCGATCTTCACTTCATTGGCGCCATGGCCAAAGCTGCGGATGCCGTAGGCCGGGAACAGGGTCCGCCCGTCCTCGGTGGTGACGTTGGCGGCCAGGTAACGGAAGCGCGCGCCCGGAAAAGCGGGGTCGATCCGGCACGGCGTGCGCTGGGTATATTGCGCGCAGCCGCCATTCTGGATCCTGAGCAGCTCCTGCCGCCCACGATCGAATTCGTGATTGCCGAGGGCGCTGAAATCGAGCCCGATCATGTTGAGCGCCAGAATCGTCGGTTCGTCGAGGAATTGGGCGGAGACGAGCGGCGAGGCGCTGATCAGATCCCCCGCCGCGACCACCAGGGTGTTCGGATTTTGCGCGCGCAGGCTTTGCACGGCCGAGGCGAAATAGGCCGCTCCTCCCGCGGGCACGCGCACCGCGCTGCCGTCCGGCGCGGTCGCGGGCACGGCCATGCGCGGCGGCTCGAGCGCGCCGTGAAAGTCGTTGAAGCCGACGATCTTGACGTGGACGGGCGCCGGGGCGCCGCCTTGCGCGGTCGCGCAGGCGGTGAGGGCGAGCGAAGCGAATATCGCGAGGATCGTGCGCATGGGGTTTCATCACACAGCCGTCATTCCAGCGAAAGCTGGAATCTCCGTTCACTTGGTTGCAGAGGGAAACTGGAAACCAGGCGGAGAATCAGGCGTGCGCTATTTCGAGGATCTGGAGGTCGGCGCCGAGACCGAGTTCGGCAGCTATGAAGTGACGCGCGAGGAGGTGCTCGACTTCGCCCGCAAGTTCGATCCGCAGCCCTTCCACCTCTCCGACGAGGCGGCGGCCAAGACCCATTTCGGCCGGCTGGCGGCGAGCGGCTGGCATACCTGCGCGATGACCATGGCGGTGATCGTCGAGGGCATGTCGCAAGGGGAAGGCCAGGCCGGCCTGGGCTCCCCGGGCGTCGACGAGCTGCGCTGGCTGAAACCGGTCTATCCGGGCGATACGCTCCACGTCCGCGGCAAGATCGTGGAGAAAACCCCGTCCCGCTCCAAGCCCCACCTCGGCACTTTCCGCACGCAAACCACCGTCACCAACCAGGACGGCGTGCGGGTCATGCAAATGACCTCGATCGTGCTGATCCTGAAGCGGCCGGAAAGCGTCTAGCCGCCGTCTTGCAGGGGCTCAATGCTTCCGGCCGGCCCAGACGTTCTGATAGGCCATGAAGGCGAGGACGGTGGCGAAGAGCATGAAGATCATCACCCAGAAACCCGCATTCTTGCGCGAATCCATGCTGGGCTCGGCCGTCCAGGTCAGGAAGGCGGCGACGTCCTCGGCCATCTGCTCGCGCGTGGCGGCCGGGTTGCCCGGCGCATAAGTCACCTGCCCGTCCGACGTGAGCGGCGGCGGCATCGCGATGTTGAGGTTCGCGAAATAGGGATTGTAGTGCAGGTTCGGGCCCGGCCGGTTCTCGCGCGGCAGGTTGCCTGGCGGGTTGTGATAGCCGGTCAGCAGCGAGGCGACGTAACGCGCGCCGCCGTGCCGCGACTTGGTGATCAGCGACAGATCGGGCGGCAGCGCATTGTTGTTCGCGGCGCGCGCGGCCGTCTCGTTCGCATAGGGGTTCGGGAAGCGATCGGCGGGGATCGCCTTGCGGGTCGCCGGCTCGCCCGTCTCCGGGTTCACGCTCGGCACCTGGACCTGCCACTGATCGGCGATCGCGCGCACCGCGGCCTCGCTATAGCCGATGTCGCGCAAATTGCGGAAGGCGACCTGAGTCAAAGCGTGGCAGCCCGAGCAGACTTCCTTGTAGACTTGGAAGCCGCGCTGCAGCTGCGCCTGATCGTAGCGGCCGAAGGGGCCGTCGAAGGAGAAGGCGATATCGCGCGGCTCCTCGTGGAAGCTATGCTCGACGGTCGGCTGCGGCGGATCGCCGATATAGGCGATCGCGCCCCAGAGCAGCGACCAGGCGGCGACCGCGACGAAGCCCAGACCGACCAGGATGCCGAGAATGCGAACCATGAGCGCGTCGTCCCCTTAAGCTGTGGCCGGCGCGGCCGAAGCGGGGGCGGCGTCCGCCTCCTCGCCGAGCACGCTCTCGGAAATCGAATTGGGCAATGGCAGCGTCTTTTCCACCATCGAGAGGATGGGAAGGATGATCAGGAAATGCGCGAAATAATACATGGTCGCGGCCTGGCTGAGCATCACATAGGGCTCTTCCGCCGGCAGCCCGCCGAGCCAGCCGAGCAGCAGCACGTCGGCGACCAGGATCCAGAAGAACATCCGGAAGGTCGGCCGGTAGCGGCCCGAACGGACCGGCGACTTGTCGAGCCAGGGCAGGAAGAAGAGCAGCAGGATCGACGAGAACATCGCCAGCACGCCCCACAGCTTCGCCGGCAGGATGAAATCGACGGTGAAGGCGCGCAGGATCGCGTAGAACGGCCAGAAATACCATTCGGGCACGATATGCGCCGGCGTCGAGAGCGGGTTGGCCGGAATGTAATTGTCCGGATGGCCGAGGAAATTGGGTGCGAAGAACACCAAAACCGCCAGGAACAGGAGCGCCAGGCCCGCGCCGAAGCCGTCCTTCGCCGTGTAATAAGGATGGAAGGGAACGGTGTCCTGCGGGCCCTTCACATCCACTCCGGTCGGGTTGTTCGAACCCGGAATGTGCAGCGCCCAGATGTGGAGGATGACCACGCCGGCGATCACGAACGGCAGCAGATAGTGGAGCGAGAAGAAGCGGTTCAGCGCGGCATTGTCCGGCGCGAAAC
>DATINU010000407.1:0-2431 GCA_035473955.1 Allosphingosinicella sp. | reverse complement strand
GTCGCGCTCGGGCTCGAGCCCCGAGAGCCGGATCATGTCCTGGGCCAGATCGAGGATGCGCACCGGGTCGCCCATGTCGAGCACGAACACGTCGCCGCCGCGGGCCATCGCGCCGGCCTGGATGACGAGCTGGGCCGCCTCCGGAATGGTCATGAAATAGCGGGTGACGCCGGGGTGGGTGAGGGTCACCGGCCCGCCGCTGCCGATCTGCTGCCGGAACAGGGGGACGACCGAACCGCTCGAGCCGAGCACGTTGCCGAAGCGGACCATCGAATAGCAGAGCGACGGCGCCTCCTCGGCCAGCGCCTGCAGGATCAGCTCGGCGAGCCGCTTGCTCGCGCCCATGACATTGGTCGGCCGGACCGCCTTGTCGGTGCTGATCAGCACGAAATTCTCGACCCCGAGCTCGCCCGCCAACCGCGCGACGATATGGGTACCGAGAACATTGTTCCTGAGGCCTTCGAGCACATTATGCTCGACCAGCGGAACGTGCTTGTAGGCGGCGGCGTGATAGATGGTCGCCGGCCGCCAGGTGGCGAGCAGCGATCGCATCCGCCCTTCGTCGACGACCGAGGCCAGCAGGGGGACGAGCCGGACCTCGTCGAGGCCGGCCGCCTTCTGCTGCACTTCCAGCGCGCGATGGATGGTGTAGAGCGCATATTCGCTGGCATCGACGATCAGCAGTGCCGCGGGCCTCAGCTCGAGGATCTGGCGGCACAATTCCGCCCCGATCGAACCGCCGCCGCCCGTCACCAGCACGACCTTGTCCTTGATATTCTTCTCGAGCAGGCCCTGGTCCGGCGCGACCGCGTCGCGGCCGAGCAAATCCTCGATCTCGACTGCGCGGAGTTCGCTCACCTGGAAGCGGCCCTGGGCGAGGTCGAGCAGGCCGGGCAGGGTGCGGACGTTGACGCCGGCGGGCCGGAGCAACTCCAGGATCTCCCGCCGCCGCCGCCGCGGCGCCGAGGGCACGGCGAGCAGCACGTCGCTCACTTCGTAGCGGTCGACCAGGCTCAGGATCTGCCGCGGCGCATGGATCATCGCGCCCTGCACCGAAGCGCCCTGCAGCGAGCGGTCGTCGTCGAGAAAGCCGATAACCTGCATCTTCCGGCTCTGCTCGACGGCCAGCGCCAGCTGGCGGCCGGTGCTGCCGGCCCCGTAGATCAGGACGTTGGGCACCGCCTGCCGGGCGCTGGCATCCTGATAGTCGCCGCTCAGCAAATAATGGGCGAAGGCGCGCGAGGCGCCAATCGTGAGGAAGAGGAGGACGGGTTGGATCAGGCCGACGGTGCGGGGAATGCCGGGAATCCCGATGAAGGTGAAGATCAGGGCGTAAAGCGCGCCGTAGACGAGGCAGGCGCGCACCACCGCGATCAGGGCCATCCGCCCGGCATGGCGGAAAATGGCGCGGTAGAGCCCGCCCTTGATGAAGATCGGGACGGCAAGCAGAGGCGCCGCGATCACCGCCAGCCAGTGATTGCCCACCAGCCAGACCCATTCCTCAAGGCGCAAATAGAAGGCCGCCCAGACCGTCCAGATGCAGATGAACGTGTCCAGCGACAGCGCGAAGAGGCGCTTGTCCCGGCGCGACAGGCTCAGCAGCCGCTGGGAAAAGGAGCGTTTCCACGCACTCAAGCTCGTTTCTCCGCCGCAAGGAGCCGCAAAGGCCCGGATAAGCCGGCGCTGTTTAGCCGCAATCTGGCCGGCTGGCGAGCGCCATACGCCGCCCGCGCCGCAAAACGCGGGGGAAATCATCGTATATTCCTTCACTTAGGCGGCCCGGCCGGGCGCGCCTCCGGGGGCGGAGATGGACAGGCCGCGGCCGGCTGCTATAGAGGCCCGATGCGAAAAGCGCCTCTTTTCAGCCTGCTTCTGGCTTTGTCCGGGCTTGCGGTTGCGCCGGCTTTGGCCGCCCGTTTGGTGTCGCAGTCGGTCAAGGGCGCCAAGCGGGAGTGCGTCTACGAGGCGCGGCCCGGAGCGAGGCCGCGGACCGGCGATCTGCAGCCGGCCGTCCGGGTCGGGATCGGCGAGCCATGCCCCTATTTTTATCCGCGGCCGAACACTTACGAGGAGCGGATCCCCCGGCTCGCGACCCTGGTCGATCGGGCGCGGGCCAATGGCCAGACGCTCTGCGTCTATGCCTATAACGGCCGCCGCTACACACGGGCGATCGAGGCCTCGCGCATCTGCCCGCTGACCCCTATTTTCTAGCCCGCCCACCAGCGAAGACATAAAGAGGGCGCCTCCTTTCGGGGGCGCCCTCTTTGTTGGTGTGCGTGCTCGTTCGCGATCAGATCACGGTGAACTCGCTGGCGGTGAGCGCCGGGTGGCCGATCACCACCGCGAACTGGATCGCGGCCGCCCCGCCAACGCCGTCGGCGTCGTAGAACAGGTTGCCCGTGGCGCTGTCGTAGATGATCCGGTCGTCGGC
>DATINU010000406.1:0-4788 GCA_035473955.1 Allosphingosinicella sp. | reverse complement strand
GGCGCCAGCAGCCTCAACGATCGCGCAGCGCCGATTCGCCGAGCTTGGTGATCGGGGAGAGGATGTATTGCAGGATCGTGCGCTGGTCGCCCAAGAGGTCGACCTCGGCGATCATGCCGGGGCCGATGGCGAGGCGGCGGCAGGCTACGAGATCGATCCCGCCATTCCGGTCACCTATGCCGACGTCGCCGATCTCGGCCGGCTGGTGCCGCGGGAGGCGCCGCACCAGGGCGTGGTGGCCGAGGTGGAACGGCTCGACGACCTCCTGCTTGCGGACCTGCTCGACCGGGCCGAGGACGGCCGGCCGCTGGTCGTGCTCGACCAGGTCACCGATCCGCACAATGTCGGCGCGATCCTGCGCTCGGCGGCGGCCTTCGGCGCGCTGGGGCTGGTGACGCAGGACCGGCACGCGCCGCCGGAATCGGGCGCGCTCGCCAAGGCGGCCTCCGGCGCGCTGGAGACAATGCCCTGGGTGCGCGTCGTCAATCTCGCGCGGGCGCTCGAGGAGATCGCGGAAGCGGGTTTCTGGCGGATCGGCCTGACCGGCGAGGCGGAGACCACGCTCGCCGACGCGCTCGGCCCGAAGCGCGTCGCGCTCGTTCTCGGCGCCGAGGGCCAAGGGATGCGGCCGAATACGGAAAGCCATTGCGACGCGCTGGCGCGGCTGCCCATCTCCGGGATCGAAAGCCTCAACGTCTCCAACGCCGCCGCGATCGCGCTTTACGCGGCGAGCGTCGCCTAGTCCTCGGGCGCGATCGTCACGCGAAGGCCGTCCAGTTCCTCGCTGAACAGAATCTGGCAGGAGAGCCGGCTCGCTTCGGTCTTGTGGTCGGACGTGTCGAGCAGGTCGTCCTCGTCGGCGCCGCGCGGCTTCAGCCGGTCCATCCAGTCCGCATCGACATGGACGTGGCAGGTCGCGCAGGAACAACAGCCGCCGCAAAGCGCGAGCAGCTCGTCGAAGCCGTTGTCGCGGATATTCTCCATCACGCTCCAGCCGGCGCGACCCTCGACAATGCGTTCGCTGCCGTCACGGGTGACGATGGTGAGTTTCGGCATGGGCGTCCTTGGCAGCAAGAAATGGGAGGCTTCGGGGCCGCCCTATGCTAGGCGGCGGCGGGCAGCGCAAGCGGAGGACGAACGTGGGGATCAGCGCCAGGGACCTGGAGGCATCGCTGACCGCGCTCGGCGGGATCGAGCCCGCCTTCGCGGCGGCGCTCGAGCGGGCAGGCCTGCCCGAGCCCCGGATCAGCGAGCGCGGCTACGTGACCCTGCTCCGCGCGATCATGGGCCAGCAGGTTTCGGTCGCCTCGGCCAATGCGATCTGGAACAAGCTCGACGCGGCGACCGGCGGCGCGGCCGATCCCGCAAACATGGCGAAGACGAGCGACGAGGCGCTGCGCGGCGCCGGCCTCTCGCGCCAGAAGATGAGTTATGCCCGCAGCCTTTCCGAGGAGGTGCTTTCCGGCCGGCTCGATTTCGACAAGCTTCCCGCCGACGATGAGGAAGCGATCGCCCATCTGGTCGCGGTCAAGGGCGTCGGCCGCTGGACCGCCGAAATCTATCTGCTCTTCGCGGAAGGGCGCCCCGACATCTTCCCGGCCGGCGACCTCGCCGTGCAGATCGAGATCGGGGTGATCATGGGGCTGGAGGATCGCCCGACCGAAAAGGCGGTCCGCGCGCTCGCCGAGCCCTGGCGACCGCACCGCGGCGCCGGGGCGGGCTTCGCCTGGCATCATCGCCGCGCCGGCATGCCGGCGGTTTGAGATATTGGAGGCCGACCCATGCCGCTGACGCTCTACTCCCATCCTTTCTCCTCCTACTGCCAGAAGGTGCTGATCGCCTTTTGGGAGAACGACATTCCCTTCACCTACCGGCACCTGGAGGACGAGGGCGCCGGGGCGGAGCTGGCGGCGCTCTGGCCGATCGGGCGCTTTCCGGTGCTGGTGGACGACGGCCGCACGATCGCGGAATCGAGCATCATCATCGAGCATCTGGACGTTCACCATCCCGGCCCGGTCAGGCTGGTGCCCGAAGACCCGAAGGAAGCGCTGGAGGTGCGCTTCATGGACCGCTTCTTCGACAATCACGTGATGACCGCGATGCAAGGACCGGTGTTCGAGGCGCTGCGGACGGATGGCGAGCGGAAGGAGGAAGCCATGGAGAAGGCGCGCAAGGCGCTCGACACCGCTTATGCCTGGCTGGAGGAAGAGCTGGCCGGCCGGACCTGGGCGGCGGGCGAGCGCTTCACCATGGCCGATTGCGCGGCCGCGCCCTCGCTCTTCTATGCCGACTGGGTCCATCAGATCGGCGACGCCTTCCCCGCCGTGCGGGCCTACCGCTCCCGCCTGCTGGATAGGCCATCCTTCGCGCGCGCGGTCGAGGAAGCCCGGCCCTATCGCTCCTATTTCCCGCTCGGCGCGCCCGATCGCGACTGACGGGGGGAGGTGGCCTCGGCGTGATTGGCGCAATATAGTCGTCCAAGGAATGATCGTGCTCCACGCCCTCCTCGCCACCCTGCTGCCCAGCGTAGCGCCGCCGATCGCGCCGGCGGACGACGAGGCCCTGATGGACCGGATCGAGGCGCTGGTGACGATGCCCGAAGGCGCACGACGGCTCGCCGACTATCGCCGCTCTTACGCATGGGACGGCGGCACGCGTGGGCACCGGCGGGTGATCGGCGTCTATTATGCGTTCGGCGAATTCGAACCCGGCCGCCATTGGGTCGTGCAAAGCGAATTGCCGGTCGTCTTCGACGGCGGCTGCGGGCTCGTGACGATAATCTACGATGCCGACGCCGACAGGATCGAATCGGCCGCCTGCAACGGCCCCGGCTGATGGCCGATCCGGCGCTCGAATATCTCCCCGGCGACTGGGTGCTGAGCCAGTGGCAGGGCGGGCATCATTGGTTTCCGGGCGTGGTCCACAGCGCCAACTCCGGCAGCGTCGCGATCCAATATGACGACGGCACCAGCGAGATCCGTCCGGCCAATCAGGTCAGGCATTACGACTGGCAGGTCGGCACCCGGATCCACGCCTTCTGGCGGGAGGACCAGCGCTGGTACGACGCGACCATCACCCGGCTGGAGCCGAACGGCGCCCACCTCACCATCCGCTACGACGACGGCACGGTGGAAGAGACGATGACCAGCCGCTGCCGGTCGCTCTAGCGCTGCTTCTGCACCATGTTCAGCGCCACCGCGCCCTGGATCAGCGCCCTGAACGCCGCTTCGTCGATCTGGGCGCCCTCATGGAAATCGATCGCGCGCCGCATGTTGCCGTCGAGGCTGGAATTGAAGAGGCCCGACGGGTCCGCCAGCGAGGCGCCCTTGGCGAAGGTGAGCTTCACCTTGTCCCGGTAGGTCTCGCCGGTGCAGATGATGCCTCCGTGCTCCCAGACCGGAACGCCGCGCATGCCGTTCGACGGTTTTTGCCCTTTCACCGTCTCGACCACTTCGGGATCGGCCGCCTCGATCAGCGCGCGCATGCGGGCGAGCGTCTTGTCCCGCCAATCGCCCTGCGTGGACGGATTTACTTCCGCTCCTGACATCCTTGCCTCCTTCAGGCTTGCCGCGCGGCGCGGCGGCGGGCGGCATAGGGCTGGACGAACATGTAGAGCCCGGTCGGCACGAGCAAGGCGAGCGGGACGAGCGGCAGGAAATAGATCCACTGGGCCGGCTCCTGCCCCGCGCCCAGCATCGCGAAGATGACGATCACGACGCCCGTGAAAAGGATGGAGAGCCAGCGGTGACTCTGCCTGATCAATTTGCTCAAGTTCATTCCCACTTCCCCTTGCTGACGTGGTTGCCGTGGCCTCAGCCGGCGCGCGCCTCGATCATCTTCCAGCCGTTCCCCGAAGGATCGCGGAAGCTGGCGTCGACGCTGCCGTAGCGCGCCACCGGCTCCTGCGTGAACTCGACGCCGGCGGCGCGCATTGCCTCATAGGCGGCGCGGCAATCGCCGACGATCAGGACGAGCGGCGGCATCGCACCCTTGGCGACGATCTCGCGCACCGCCTCGGCGGTCGCCTCGTCGATCGTCGGCGGCTGAGGCGCGAACAGGCCGAGCTGGAAATCCGGCTGCTCGGGATGCTGGACCGTCAGCCAGCGATAATCGCCGTTCTTCGCGTCGGTGTGGACGCGAAAGCCGAGCTTTTCGACATAGAAATTCAGCGCTTCATCCTGATCGCGGACGTAAAGACCGGCGACGCCGACACCCTGGCTCATGGGACCTTCTCCTCTTCAGAGCCATGTCTAGCGGCCAGTTCGCGCCGCCGCTTCTCCGAAACTGCGATTGTGAGATCGGGCCGGTGGGCGGCGCTGAGATAGCAGCCCGGGACGAGAGCGCGCGCATGCGCCTCGGCCCTGGCGCGTGCCCGAAGCGCGCTCGGGCTTTCGCCGGTGATGTCGCGGAAGGTGCGGCCGAAGGTGCCGAGGCTGTTCCAGCCGGTGCCGAAGGCGATCTCGATGATCGGCAGCGTGGTATCGCGAAGCAGGGCCGAGGCGCGCTCGATCCGGCGGGTAAGCAGATAGCGGTGCGGCGGCAGGCCGAACGCCTCCTTGAACGAGCGGGCGAAATGCGCCTCGGAAACGCCGCTGACCCGCGCCAGCCGCGGCACCGGCCACAATTCATGCGAGGCGGCGTCCATCCGGTCCTTGGCGCGGAGCAAACGGCGGAGCAGCCGGGGATCCCGGGCCGCGCGTCCTTGCTTGCTCCCCATCCCCATCGGGCCCGCTATCCCGCAAGAGGCCGCGCGCCCGCAACCCCCGAGGCTATTCGGCCGCTTCGCGC
>DATINU010000405.1:0-5386 GCA_035473955.1 Allosphingosinicella sp. | reverse complement strand
TCGGCGTGCTGAGTCTGCTGGGATCCCGCGTGCCGGCCGCGCTGAAGCTGTTCCTCGCGACCGTCGCCATCGCCGACGACCTCGGCGCCGTCGTGATCATCGCGCTGGCCTATACGGAAGGCCTGAACGGCACGGCACTGGCGGCCGCGGCATTGATCTTCGCCGCGCTGCTCGGCCTGAACCGGCTCGGCGTGAGGCGTCTCTCCGTCTATCTGCTCGGCGGGCTCCTGCTCTGGTACGCGACCCTGCTCTCCGGCGTCCACGCGACCGTCGCCGGGGTCCTGGCCGCGACGACCGTGCCAATGGCAGGCGCCTCCGCCTCCCCGTTGCACCGGCTCGAACATGGCCTCGCGCCCTGGGTCGGCTTCCTGATCCTGCCGGTCTTCGGTCTCGCCAATGCCGGGGTGTCGCTGGGCGGCGTCGGCCTTGCCGATCTCGTGGCGCCGCTGCCGCTGGGGATCGCGCTCGGCCTCTTCCTCGGCAAGCAGGTCGCGATCTTCGGCGCCGTCCGGCTGTGCGTCGCGCTGCGCCTGGCCGAACGCCCGCAGGGCGCGAGCTGGCGGCAGCTCTACGGCGTCGCCATGCTCTGCGGGATCGGCTTCACGATGAGCCTGTTCATCGCCACCCTGGCCTTCCCCGGCCAGCCGGCGCTGGTCGAGGAGGCGAAGCTCGGCGTGCTCCTGGGCTCGGCGCTTTCCGCATTCGGCGGCTACGCGCTGCTGCGATTCGGCGCGCTTACGCAGGACCGCCGCGCAAGCGATTGACCTCGTTCAGGAAAGAGCAGGCTGATTCGAGTTAAGTCTGGCCAAAGCCGCGGGCGGGCACTACATCGCGCCGCTCGGCTTCTTGGGGAATCGTGCTGATCCAGTCCCGGTTAGCGGCGGCTTTGGCCTGTCTCGCGGTGAGCGTCTCGGCGCTCGCCCAGAGCGGCGCGCCCGCGCCGCGGGCCGCGACGCCGCGCGGCAACCCCACCCAGCGCCCGGCCGAACCGCCCCCGCCCGAGAGCCTGCCGGTCCCGACCGGCCAGCCGATGACGATCGATTTCAACGCCGATCCGGTGCTGCGCCTCCGCCGCGGGCAATCGGGCCAGGAACTGTTCCGAACGATCATCGTCAGCGCGGTGGAAAATCATCCGAGCACGCTCGAATCCGCCGCCAGCGAAGACGAGGCGGTCGCCGCGCTCGAGGAGGCGCGAATGCGCCGCCTGCCGACCATCGATCTCAGCGTCACCTCCTATCGCGTGCTCTCGCGCGATTTCTCGAACGACCCTTTCAACGTCATCGAACGGTCGCGGCCGCGGCAGCGCACCGACGCGCTGATCAACGTCACCCAGACGATCTTCGATTTCGGCGCGACCACCCAGCGCATCCTTTCCGCCGGCGCGCGGCTGCGCGGCGCCAGCGCGGACATCGAGGTCAACGCCGACCGGACCGCGCTGAACGCGATCGCCGCCTGGTACGACGTCTTCGCCTTCCGCGCCCTCGTCTCGCTGACCGAGGCGTTCGCCGCCAGCCAGCGGGACCTGCGCGCCGCGGTCCAGATCCGGGTTCGCGAGGGAGTCTCGGCCGATGGCGACGTGCCGCGCGTCGATTCCTATATCGCCCAGGCCGAAACCCGGCTCGCCCGCTTCCGCCGCCAGCTGGCCGGCGCCGAGGCGCGCTTCACCGAGCTGACCGGCTATCCGCCCCCGGCGGACATCAACCGCGCGCCGATCCCGCCGGTCGGCGCGGCGACCCGCGACGAAGCCGCCGCCGCCGCCGCCCGGCATGCCGCGGTGCGCAGCGCCGAAGCGGTCGCCGACGCCAGCCGCCGCGACGCGCGGGCCGCCCGGGCCGACCGCCTTCCCAACCTCAGCGCCGGCGTCGACGCCGGCCGCTACGGCGTGATCGAGAACGACCGCGACTATGACATTCGCGGCCGGGTGGCGCTGCGTTACCGCATCTTCGGGGCCGGCGACGCCACGGCCGAGCAATATGAGGCCCGCGCCCGCGCCGCCTCGGCCCGCGCCGATCGCACCCGCGAGGAGGCCGAGCGCGACGCCGCCATCGCCTGGAGCGACGTGCGCGCGCTCGAACAGCAGCTGGAAGCGCTGGAATCGGCCTATATCGCCAGCCGCCGGTCGCGCGACGTCATCGCCGAGCGCTTCCGCGCCGCCCGCGGCACGTTGTTCGATGTGGTCGCCGCCGAGGACGCCTATTTCGAGAGCGCGACCGCTTATATCCAGGCGGTCACGGAGTTGGACGCCGCCCGCTGGGTGCTGCTATCGCGCATGGGGCGCCTGCTCGATGCGCTCGAAATCGATCGCGACCGTTTGAGAGGTGAAGGTTGAGCGCCGCCGACGAAAATCTGATCAGGCTGCCGAAGCCGAAGATCGCCGCCTGGCTGACGGAGCCGATGCGCCGCAACCGCTCGACTTATTGGAAGGTCGCGCTGGCGGCGGTGTTCATCAACATCTTCGGCCTCTTGACCGCGCTCTTCACGATGACGGTTTATGACCGGGTCGTGCCGAACAACGCCATGGCCTCTTTGGTCGCGCTGACCATCGGCCTTGCCATCGTCGTCATCTTCGATTTCATCCTGAAGATGCTGCGCGCCTATTTCGTCGACCATGCCGGCGCCAATATCGACCGCGACATCGGCGAGGCCGTGTTCGCGCGGCTGCTGTCGATGCGGCTCGAGCTGAAGAAAGGCTCGACCGGCGCGCTCGCCGGAATGATGCGCGAGCTGGAGGCGCTGCGCGATTTCTTCGCCTCGGCGACGATGACCGCGATCGTCGACGTGCCCTTCATCCTGCTGACCCTCTTGATCGTCTGGATCATCGGCGGGGCGGTGGTGCTGGTGCCGGCGCTGATGGTGCCGCTCGTGATCCTGGTCGGGTGGCTCACCCATCCGGCGCTGGAGCGGCTTTCGGCCCGGTCCATGGGCGAGGGCCTGCAAAAGCAATCGGTGCTGGTCGAAGCGATCGGCGGCCTCGAAACCGTCAAATCGTCCGGCGCCGCGCCTTTGCTCAGCAGGCGCTGGTTGAAGGCGGTCGAGCTGCATTCGGACAGCTCTCTACGCCAGCGCCTGATCGCCGCGATCGGCGTTACCTTCGCCACCTCTTCGGGCACCATCTCCTATGCCGGCGTGGTCATCGTCGGCGTCAACATGATCGCCGAGCGCAACCTGACCATGGGCGGCCTCATCGCCTGCTCGATCCTCGCCGGCCGGGCGATCGCGCCGCTGGCGCAGATCTCGCAGCTGCTCTCGCGCATCACCACGACGCGCACCGCCTACCGGCAGATCAACGAGATGATGGAATTGCCGCCCGAAGGCCCCACCGGCGACGCGCTCAAGCTCGCCAATTGCACGGGCAAGATCGAATTCCGCAACGTCGGCTTCCGTTATCCCGGCGCTCCAGAGCGTGCGCTCGACGGGCTCAGCTTCACCATCGAGCCCGGCGAGCATGTCGGCCTGCTCGGCCGGGTGGGCTCGGGCAAGTCGACGATCGCCAAGCTGATCCTGGGCCTCTACCCGCCCGAGGAAGGGCTGATCATGCTCGACGGCTCGGACATCCGCCAGCTCGAGATGCCGAGCGTGCGCCGCCATGTCGGCGCGGTGATGCAGGAAAGCGTGCTGCTGACCGGCTCGGTGCGCGAGAATATCGCGCTCGGCCGCGACGGCATCGATGACGAGGAGCTGCTCCGGGTCTCCGACATTTCCGGCACCCACCAGTTCATGGGCCAGATCGCCAATGGCTACGACCTCCGCCTCGCCGACCGCGGCGAAGGCCTATCGGGCGGGCAGCGGCAATCGATCGCGATCGCCCGCGCGCTGGCCGGGCGCCCCGCGATCATGGTCATGGACGAGCCCTCCAGCGCGATGGACGCGCAGACCGAGAACGGTCTGATCGCGCGGCTGCAGGAGGAATTTAAGGGCCGCACCCTGGTCCTGATCACCCACCGCCCGCCTTTGCTGCAGCTCGTGCAGCGCATCATCTTGATGGACAAGGGCAAGATCGTTTCAGATGGGCCACGCGACAACGTGCTGAAGCAGATCATGAGACCCCCGCAGCAGGCAGCCTGATCCGTGACTGAGACCCATCTCGAAGACCTCACCACGAGGATCAAGCCGCGCACGGCCTCGAACCTGCTCCTGTGGTTCGTGGTTGGCTTCGTCGTCATCTTCTTCCTCTGGGCCGCCTTCACCAAGCTGGACCGGACGGTGCGTGCCCAGGGCCGGGTGATTCCGAGCTCGCAGCTGCAAATCGTCTCCAATCTCGAGGGCGGGATCGTGCAGGACATCTTGGTCCGCTCCGGCCAGCACGTCGATCGCGGCACCGAGCTGATCCGGCTCAATCCGATCCAGGCCGGCGCCGAACTCGGCAGCGGCGAGGCGTCGCTGCTCGCGCTCGACATGAAGATCGCGCGGCTGACGGCCGAGATCCAAGGCCGCGAGCCGGCCTATCCTCCCGCCGCCACCCCGCTTGCCGCCGACACGCTCAGGATCGAGCAATCGCTGCACGCCTCGCGCGTTGCCGATCTCGGCTCGATCCTGGGGGCCGCCCGCGCCCGCCTGCTGCAGGCCGAACGCGGCGTCAACGAGGCCGACGCCAACGCCGCCGCCCGCCGGCAAGCCGCCGAGGCCCGGCGCAGCGAGGTCAGGACGCTGCGGCCGCTGGTCGAGCGGGGGATCGAGCCGCGCTTCAGCCTCACCCAGGCCGAAAATGCCGCCGCCGTCGCCGCCAGCGAGGCAGAGGCGGCCGCCGCCACCGCGGGCCGCGCCCGCGCCGCCGTCGTCGAGGCGCGCACCAGCCTCGCCCAGCTCGGCCAGGAATGGCGGGCACAGGCCGCGACCGAGCTCGCCACCGCGCAGGGCGAGCGCGCCGCGCGCTTCCGCGCGCTGCCGGCGCTCGCCAACCGGATGGAACGGACCGTGCTGCGCGCGCCGCTTGCGGGCCGGATCAATCGCGTGCTCGTCACCACCCGCGGCGGCTCGGTCCGCGCCGGAGAGCCGGTCGTCGAGATCGTGCCGTCGGACGAGAGCCTGCTGATCGAGGCGCGGGTGACGCCGGCGGACATCGCCTTCATCAGCCTCGGCCAGCATGCCCGCGTCTCGCTGACCGCCTATGACCGCGCCATTTACGGCGTGCTCGAAGGCAGCGTGATCAACATCTCGCCCGACGCGGTGATCGAGGAGCGGACCGGCGAGAGCTTCTACACGGTCCGCGTCCGCACCGATCAGAACTTCCTGCTCGATCCGCGCGGCCGCCGCCTCGCCATCGGCCCCGGCATGATCGCCGAGGTCGACCTCTTGGGCGACCAGCGCACGATCCTGCAATACATCCTCTCCCCGATCACCAAGCTCGGCGAATCGGCGCTGCGCGATCGTTGAGGCTGCTGGCGCC
>DATINU010000404.1:0-4731 GCA_035473955.1 Allosphingosinicella sp. | reverse complement strand
GCCGTTGCCGCCCACGAGCGTGTCCGAACCGCCGAAGCCGAACAAGGTGTCGTCCCCGTCCGCGCCCGAGATCAAATTCGCCGCCCCGTTCCCCCAGATCTGCTGGTCAAGCTCGTTGCCGGTGAGGTTGATGACGGCGGTGCCCTCGATCCAGCCCGTGGTCATCAGTTCGACATGAGCACCGGCGGTCAGCGTCCAGCTCAGCGAAGCCGCAACCACGTCATAGCCTTCGCCCACCAGCTCGACGATCACGTCCCCCGCATTGTCCACGAACATCGTGTCGTTGCCCTGGCCGCCACGCATCGTGTCGGCGCCGAGGCCGCCGTCGAGCACGTTGTTGCCGGCATTGCCGACGATCGTGTTGGCGACCCCATTGCCGGTGAGGCTCAGCGCCTGCGTTCCGGCCGGATCGACGGTGCCCAGGGTTTCGATCGAATGAAAGCCTTGCAGCGCATAGGACATGGCCACCAGGACAATATCGTCGCCCTCGCCGTCTACCTCTGCGATATACGCGTCGGCGCTTTCGGGCCGATAGATGTCGTTGCCGCGCCCGCCGAAGAGGCCGTCGGAATCGCCGCTGTCGCGCAGCTGGTCGTTGCCGTCGCCGCCTTGCAGCGAATCGCTGCCCGCGCCACCGATCAGGATATCGTTGCCGAAGCCGCCGATCAGCGTGTCGTCGCCGTCGCCGCCTTCGAGCAAATCGTCGCCCGCATAGGCTTCGAGCCGGTCGTTGCCGCCCAGGCCCTGCATCGTATCGTCGCCGAGCGTGCCCCAATATGCATTGCCGGCCTCGTTGCCGACGATCGTTCGGCCGGCTGGCTTCGATCCGTCCTGGGGAAGATCACCGAGATTGAGTGTGGTGAGCGTGGCCGCGGCGACATTTTGCAGGGTGACGAGGGTCGTAAACACGGCCGGCCCGGCCCCGTCGCGGTCGACTTGCACCAGCGTGTCGGCCCCGCTCTGTACCAGCCGCACATGGCCGGTGGCAAAGGGGTTGGTGACCTGATCCCAGCCGGTCAGAGCCGTGTGGAAAAGGCGCAGCAGATCGAGTCTGTCGCCATTGTCGCCGGCTTCGAAATCGGTGACCCGGACGGACAAGAACGAGGCGAGCGTCAGCAAGCGAAGCGTATCCGCACCGGTGCCCAACGTGACCACATAGGCCCCGCCCGCACCGTGTATGGTGACCCGATCCGCGCCGATGCCGGTATCGACGGTGACGTTGCCGCCGCCGAACAGGGTGCTGTCTATAACGTCGTTGCCGCCGCCGCCGAGCAATGTCGCCTGATCGACGGACGTTTCGCTGTACAGACTGACAAAATCATTGCCCTCGCCGCCGTTCAACGCCGCCTGAGCGATGGCCTGGCTGCTCTCGACTTCGAGAGAATCGTCCCCTTCGCCGCCATCGAGAAGCAGGGACGCCACCGGGCTGTCACCGTACCATGAAACGAGTAAGGTGTCGTTGCCGCCGTCGCCGTAAAGCTTGTCCTGGCCGCCGGCTCCGTCTTCGAAGAGAAAGTCGATGCCCGCCCCGCCATGCATGTCGTCGCTGCCGGCACCGCCGAAAAGCCGGTCGTCATTGTCGCCGCCTTCGAGCAGGTCGTCACCGCCCAGGCCGTCCAGCCCGTCGTTGCCGCCAAGGCCCTCAAGGTGGTCCGCGCCGGCCGTCCCGAGCATGTGATCGTCGCCACCGGTCCCTTGCGTCGCGATCATCCCGGGCAAAGCCGAAGCGCGCGACACATCCCATCCGGCCGAGAGGAGCGCACCATCCGAGCCGACGATTGCCCGCTGAGCACCAGCCGTGGAGCGCTTAATCATGATGTCCGATTCCTTTGCATATTGCCGTAGAGCCTGCTCCGGCCTCAATCTGTTCTTCTCGCTATGTTTCAGGACCGGGTTCGTCAATCTGCTATTATTTCAGGAGCATAAACGAGTTCGTTCCGCATCCTGAACGACCTAGCCACGCCATTGGATGATAATCGCGAAGCTGCTGATCGAGCGCTGCTGTCCCCGCCGATCCCACCGTGCTAGGCCGCCCGGAGGGGAGGAAGTCCATGCAGTTTCTGATCGCGCTTGCGGCGCTGGCGATCCAGGCTTCGCCGCCGCCCGCGCCGCAATGGGAGGCGTTCCACAGCGATGCGGAAGGCACGTTCGAAGTGGACACGGGGCGGCTGACGCGGGAGGGCGACCAGGTCGAGGCCTGGGTCCGGCAGATTTACCCGAGGCCGGCGCCGCCATTCGGCATGAAGGCATTCATCTTGCACAGCCGGGTCGATTGCCGGCGGCGGCGGGCGACGACCTATTCGATGGAAGGCTTCACCGAGGACGGCACGTCGCTCGGCCTGATCGACTATCCCGAGAATGAGCGCCCGAACGAGCGCGTCTCCCGCCAGGGCGGGGACGGGGCGATGCTGCGGCGTCTCTGCGGGGGTGCAAGCGAATGAGCCTGCTGCTGGCCGTGATGATCGCGGCGCAGGCGCCGGCCGCCGAGGCAACCGCCTGGGAGCGCGTGTTCCAGGATGCGGAATCGACGCAGTATCTCGATCCGGCGAGCATCCGCCGCGACGGCGCGCACATGCAGGTGCGCTGGCGGTTCGACTTCAGCCAGGCGGACGGCGACGACGGCATGCAGCGGCTGATCGTCAACGCGCTGGTCGATTGCCGGGCGCGAATCTTCCTGCTCCGGCGTGTCGAAGGCTATCGGGGGGACGGCTCGCCGATCCAGGCGTTCGACCTGCCCCCCGATCATCCGCAGGCTGCGGCGCAGGCGCTGTCCGAGCGGGACGAGACCACCTATCGGCGCGTCTGCGGCGCGGGCGCTCGCTAGCGATCGTCAGCGTCGCGCGGGCCGGCCGTTGCCGACCTCGCTGCCGCCGCCGCCGCTGGCGGCCGGCGTGCCTCCGGAGGGCTCATAGGCGCGATCCGGGATCGACCAGAGCGCATCGGTCTGCAACAGGCCGTTGAAGATCGGGCTGGTCCAATCGAACATGGCGAGCGAATCCGGGCCCGGCGGGCTCGGCGCCTCGTAGCTGCCGTGCGGGTTGCGGGGCTTGCGGGGCCAGGCGGCGCGGTGATGGCAGTTCATGCAATTGGTCCGGATCGGGTGATCGGCCGCCAGCTCGATATAGGGATTGAAGGCGACCGGATAGGAATTGCCGCCGGGGACGGCCGACAGGCCGTAGGTCGAGGCCATCAGATAATGCCGCCAGGGCCCGCGCGCGAGGCGGAGATCCGGCCGGCCGGCGGCGTAGACACCGTCGTTGGGGCGATCGTGCCACCAGACCGACTGGAAGGTCCAGGCCGGCTGCTCCTTGGTCATGATGTGCATGGCGACGACGGCGAGCGCGTCGCCGGCCTGGAACGGCCGGTTGTAGGCCCACCAGGCCGAAGCATCGAGGATCGCCCGGTCGCAGGGATCGAGCGCGGCGAGATCGGGGAAGCGGAAGGCGTAGAAATTGGCGAGCGAGAAGACCTCGGCCTGACGATAGGTGTTCGGGCCGAGATCGGTCGTCCCGTCCGACTGCTTGACGTTGTAGAGATAGGTGACGTCGGCGCGGGCGCCGGTCGGCACCGGGCCCTGGGTCACCGCAACGGCGCGCGGCCAGAGCGACTGGATTTCGAAGCCCGCATAACTGTCGTTGTCGCTGCCCGGATTGTCCCAGACGGGCAGGGCCGTGTAGCCCTCGGCGGCGATCGGCCACATCATCGGCTTCAGCGCGATCGAGCCCGCGGGCATGGCTGGCATGCGGGCATTTTGCCCGGGCGGCGTCGGCGGCGATCTCATCATCCCGTCGAGGGTGGAGCCCTGGAAGAGACGGCGGCCGCGCGTGGCGAGATAGGCGGGCGGATTGTAGATCACCCCGGCGATCATGATGTCGCCATTGCTTTCGAAGATGGTGCCGTCGGCAAGGCCCGCGGGCTGGCCGTTCTGCGGCGGGATGTAGCATTGCGGATAATCGTTCTGGACCTGCTGCGGCACCGGATAGACGGGCGCGTTGGGGAAAACGATCGGATCCTCGCTGCCGGCCGCGCCGTGGCTGCGGCGGATCGCGTTCAGCGAGCGCTGGCGGTGGAACGGAACGGCGATCTGGCGCGCGGCGGGGGCGGCGGCGTTGGCGTTGGCGTTGGCGTTGGCCGGCGCCGGCGCGGCGGCCGGCTGGGCGGCGGGGGTTTCGGCCGAAGCGGCGGCGAAGGCCTGGGTGGACGTGCACCAGCTGCGCCAGACCGGCTGGCCGCCCGAGGGCATGTTGAGCCCGGCCCAGAGCCCCCAGCCATGGGCGCGGATCCGGGCCTCGTCGCGGGCGGCGACCCAGCGGCCGATCTCTTCTGCGCTGCGTGGGTAATCGAAGCCCTGGGGGATGCTCGCCGGCCGCGTGCAGACCGTCGGGAGGCCGGAAAAGAGATTGTCCGCGAACGCGGCCGGCGGCGCATCCCCGGACCCGCCCGTGCAAGCGGCGAGTCCGGCGAGAAGAGCGAGAGAGGAGACGAAACCTGCGGCAGTTACGGTACGAAATGACCAAGCATTCATGACAGAATCCCCCGGGTTTTTGCTCTCCTTTTTGTTGCTTAGCCCGGTTTTTTTGCTTGGGCTAGTCTCTGTCGCGTGACCGAGATCAAGTGTTTGTAAGCGAATTCCGGGAAGGCGAAGAGCATTATCGGCGAGGGGGCGGAGTGCCGCCGTCAGGGCACCATTGTGCCCCGACGTCGGACGGGCTCGGCGGACTCGATGTCCGC
>DATINU010000403.1:0-5286 GCA_035473955.1 Allosphingosinicella sp. | reverse complement strand
GTTTCGCGCTTCGCATCCTGTTAGCCATCGCACTGCTCGCCGGCGCCGCCACTCCGGCCGCCGCCGCGCTGCAATGCGTGCCTTATGCGCGGGCCCAGTCCGGGATCGACACTCGCGGCAATGCCGGAACCTGGTGGGGTCAGGCGGAGGGCCGTTATCGCCGCGGGGCCGAGCCCGAAGTCGGCGCGGTGCTCGCCTTCCGGCCCTCGCGCGCCATGCCGATCGGGCATGTCGCCGTCGTCGCCGAGATCGTCGACGAGCGCACCATCTATCTGAACCACGCCAATTGGTCCGGCCCCGGCCGAATCGAGCGCCGCGCGCTCGCGGTGGACGTCTCGGCCGCCGGCGACTGGAGCGAGGTCCGCGTCTGGTATGCGCCGCAGGGCTCGCTGGGCCTGCGCGCCAACGCGACCTTCGGCTTCATCTACAACGAGACCCCGAATGCGCCGCCGTCTTTCGCCTCCAATATGACGATGGCGGACGTCAGCTCGACCGTCGCCGCTTTGGGCACGAACTGACTCAGCCCGCCGCCTCCCGGCCGACCAGCGCAACCAGATCTCCCATCGCGACCGGCGGCGCACACAGGAATCCCTGATAGAGGTTGCAGCCCTCCTGGGCGAGCAGGCCGAGCTGCTCCTCCGTCTCCACGCCCTCGGCGATCACGGCAAGGCCGAGCGAGCGGGCCATGTCGATCACGCTCCTGACCACGATCCGGTCGCGGGTCGAGCCGGCAATGTCCTGGCAGAGGCGCTTGTCGATCTTGAGATAGTCAAGCGGGAGCGCCTTCAGGTAAGCGAGGCTCGAATAGCCGGTGCCGAAATCGTCGATCGCGACGCGCAGACCGCCGCCGCGCAGTTCGGCAAGCAGGGAGGCGGCGGCCGCCAGGTCTTCGATCAGGCCGCTTTCAGTGACCTCGACCGTCAGCCGCTCGGGCGCGAAGCCGCTGGTCCGAACCATCGCCAGGAATTGCGCCGCGAAGCCCGGGCGGACGATGTCGGCGGCGGTGATGTTGACCGAAAGGCGCAGGTGCGCGAGCGCTTCGGGCCAGGCGGCGGCGGCGAGGATCGCCTTGCGCTGCACATGATCGGAGAGCTGGGCGAGATAGTCCGAGCCTTCTGCGACGGTGAACAGGGTCACGGCGCCGAGCTCGCCGTAAAGCGGGTGATTCCAGCGGGCGAGCGCCTCCACCCCGGTGATCGCCCCGCCGGCCACCGAGACCTGTGGCTGGAAGCGGATCTCGATTTCGTCCTGGTCGAGGGCCCGGCGCAGATCGATCTCCAGCCGGTCGTGGCGGGCGATGGCGCTTTCGGCGCCATCCTCGAGAACATGAACGGGCGATCCCTCCCCCGCTTTCGCCTCGGCCAGCGCGGCGCTGGCGCGGCGCAGCAGAGCGGCGGGATCGTCCCCCGCCTCGCTGGCCGCGACGCCGGCGCGGGCGCCGAGCGTGATGACATGGTCGCCCGAGGCGAACGGGCGCCCGATCGCCTCGACCAGCTGCCCGGCGAGGAAGCGGCCGTCCTCGACGCTCGCGGGGGCCGGCAGCAGCACCGCGAACTCGGCCCCGGCCATGCGCGCTACCAAAGGCACGCGCCCCTCGCTCGTCACCTGCCGCTCGATCCGCCGTCCCACCGCCTGCAGCACCGCATCGCCGGTGGCACGCCCGAAGGCGGCGTTGATCGCGTCGTAGCGGCTCACCGAGACGAGCAGGGCAACGATCCCCTCGCCGACCTGATCCGCGATCCACGCGCGCGCCGAGCGGCCGTCGCGCAGGCCGGTCAGCGGATCGCGGCCGTCGTCGGCGCGCTGGATCGGCTCGGCGCGGCCGACCACGTCGCCGCCCTCCTGACGCCGCACATGATGGGCGACCCGGGCCCAGCGCTCGCCATGGGCGAAGGCGGTCGCCTCACCGGTGGCGAGCAGCCGGTCGATCGCATCGCGGGCCGCGCGGCGGCCTTCCGGATCCAGCTTGCGGAACAGGTCCATCAGGCTGATCCGCCGCCCGGCCTCCTCGCCCAGCCCGGCCTGGCGGGCCAGCGCGGGGCTAAGCTCCACGGTGCGTGAGCCGGGCTGCCAGCGCCAGGAGGGCGCGTCCTTGTCCTCCCCCGCGCGCCGCGCACCGCCGCCGACCCGCTCGGCATGGCGGCGGGCGAATTGCAGCGCGTGCAGGAATTGCGGCTCGGTGAATGGACTCACCAGGAAATGGGTGGCGCCATGGCCAAGGAAGCGCTCGAGCGCCGCCCCGTCGCCGCGCGAGAGCAGCACCAGCAAAGCCGCCGCATTGGCTTCGGCCGCGTCGCCGATCGCGCGCACGGCCTCCTCGCCCTCGGCCAGCGCGCCGCGCGCATCGACCACCGCCACCGCCGCGCCCGAGGCGACGAAGCGCGCCTCGGCATTCTCCGCCCGGCGCGCGGCGATCGGCGCCCAACCCGCGCTTTCGGCGAGCTGCGACACTTCGTCGCGATGACGGAAGGAGAGGATGAAGAGCGGGGCTCCCATCGAAACGCTCTAGCGGCGGCGTTCACTCCCGCCAATCGCCCTTCGCGGCCCATCCCGTTCGGGGACAGACGCAGAGGTGCTCATTGCTAGCGAGAGGGTACCGCCGCGCCCGCATACGGATCGGGATTGGCCGGCCGAGGGGGTGGCGGTGGCTGGATCGGCGGCGGGGGTGGCGGCGGGGGCGCATAAGCGACCGGTGTGCCGTCCAGCGATCCCCGGATACCGGCCGAAATCAAGGCCGCGCCGAACAAGATGAAGCAGCCGAGGAAGACGGTGAAACCGTAGCGGACGCTGACCCGGCCCGTCATCAGCATCAGCCCCACCCAGGCGATCGCGATCACGGCGATCGTCGTCGCGGCGGTGCCGAGCAGCGTCCCCTGCAGCCAGTTGACCGCCGCCACGATCACGCTCCCGCCAGGGGGATCGGCAAGGGAGCCGTAAGTCGGCGCGTAGCCCGCGAGAAACGGAACCTGGAGCATGCGCGCCGAACCTGCCACGAAGCGGCGCGACGCGAAAGCGCGCATTGACGCGGGTGCCTCCGGCCCCCTAGCTACGCCCATGTCGGAGCTTGCCAACCGGAAGATGGCGCTGGTCGCCTCACCCGCCGAAGCCGCGCAGGCGGCCGAGGGGTTGCTGCGCAAGCGCTACGATTTCGTGCCGATGGAGGAAGCCGGGCTGATCCTCGCCCTCGGCGGCGACGGCTTCCTGCTGCAGACCCTCCATGCCATGCTGGATCGGGACCGCGTCTGCCCGGTCTTCGGCATGAATCGGGGCACGGTGGGGTTCCTGATGAACGAATGGCGGCTCGACGCGCTGCCCGAGCGGATCGCGCGGGCGAAGACGTTCAGCGTCGCCCCGCTGGAAATGACCGCGACCACCGACGATGGCGTGAGCGTCGTCCGCCATGCGATCAACGAGGTCTCCTTGCTCCGCGAGACCCGCGAAACCGCCTGGATCGAGGTCTCGGTGAACGGCCGCGTCGTCTTGCCCGAATTGATCTGCGACGGCGTGCTGGTGGCGACGCCCGCCGGCTCGACCGCCTACAACCTCTCAGCCAACGGGCCGATCCTGCCCTTGGGCTCTAAGCTGGTGGCGCTGACCCCGATCAGCCCGTTCCGGCCGCGGCGCTGGCGGGGCGCGGTCCTGGCCGAGGATCTGAAGGTGGTCTTCCGCGTGCTGCAACCCGAAAAGCGCCCGGTGCTCGCCGTGGCCGACCAATTCGAAGTGCGCGACGTCGCCCATGTCGAGGTTTCGATCGACCGAGACCAGGTCCTCACCCTGCTCTTCGACCCCGAGCATGCCTTGGATGAACGCATCGCCATGGAGCAATTCGCGGTCTGAAAACCGCTTTCCCCGCCTTGCTTTCGCCGAAAAGGCGCTGCTATAGGCCCGCCCTCAAAGTGTTCCCCGGTAGCTCAGCGGTAGAGCATCCGACTGTTAATCGGACGGCCGATGGTTCGAATCCGTCCCGGGGAGCCACCCTCTTCATTCATTGGGTGGATCGGCGCCGTCCTGCGCCTCGCCGTCGCGCAGCATTTGCTCCCAGACCTCGTCGCGCGCCGCCTCGCGTTCGAGCCGTTCCTCGCGCCGCTTGCGCGCGGCGGCGACGCCCCACAGCCGGTACAGGCCGTAACCGCCGGCAAGGATGACAATCAGAATCAGCAGCTTGATCATTCGCGCCCAACGCGCCGCAAATAACGGCGTTCCTATTTTCTATAGCAGCTTTGTTACGCTTGCGCTCTGATCCAGATCGGACCGCGCGCATCTTATCGGGACTGGCTCATTCGCGCCCGGAATAATTGGCGGCATTGCGGGGTGTTGCGGCCCGGCCCGGCGCAATAGCGGCGCCGCGGGGCGGCGATCTTCTGGCCGGGACGTGGCGGCGCTGTGGCGCGCACAGGGGCGGGTGCGGGCTGCGCGGTGGCGGGCCGTGGGAGCGCCGGAGCGGGCCGTGGCGGCGCCGTGGCGGGCGCGCTCAACCTGGGCCGGGAAGCCGGCGGCGCTGCGGCGGGCCGATCGACCAACAGCCAGAAGGCCGCGGCGGCGGCGGCGCCGAACAGCAGCAGGCCGATCACGACGATCAGCACCAGGCGGAGCGCCGGATTGCCGGCGGGCACGGGCGGCGGCGCGGGCCGCTGCGGCGCCGCGGTCGGGAAGGCATGAGCCGGCTGCATCACCTCAGCCCGGCAGAGCGCGGCGAGGCTTTCCTTCACCCGCGTCCAGCCCGGATGATCGGCCTCGCCGCGCCAATCGCCGATCGAGACGAAGTGGAGCTGATTGAACGGCATGGGCGGCATCCGCCCGTCGATCGAGGTCTGCACCAATTTCTTCTGGTTGCGCGCGAGATCGGCCTCGGCGCGTACCCATTCGGACGGGATCGCCTTCTCCGACCAGACCACGATCACCGCCTTGGCCGCGTCGATCTCGCCGGTGATGACGTCACTGTAGGAAAGATGCGGCGGCAGCGCTTCGTCCCACCAGACGCTGTAGCCTTCGCGCACAACGGCCTCGGCGAGGCCGCGCACGACGGCCTCGTTGTCGCGCGAGTAAGAGATGAAGACGTCGGCCATGGCTCCCCTGAAGCGGAGCCTAACACGAACGCTCCTACACAGCCATGCCGTGGCAATGCTTGTACTTGCGCCCCGAGCCGCAGGGGCACGGCGCGTTCCGGCTGGCCGGCGCCTCGACCGTCCCCGTCATCGCCGGCATTTCCTGTTGCGGGATCTGCAGCGGCGGGAGCTTCGAGATGATCGCGCCGGTGCCGGCGTCGACATCGAACGTGTCGTCGTC
>DATINU010000402.1:0-3153 GCA_035473955.1 Allosphingosinicella sp. | reverse complement strand
GCGCCAGCCCGGCCGGCAGCGCGCCCTCGCCTTCGAGAGCGTCCAGAGCGGCATCGAGATGCGCGGCAAAGCGGGCGTAGAGCGTCACGAATGGTTCCGATGGGCAAGGAAAGGGGCGCCTTACCGGATCGCCCCCGCAATTTGAAGCGGCGAGGGATCGCGCCTATCGGAGGCAATGGCCGCCACCGCGCTCGAACGAAACATGCTCCAGGCCGCGGTCGCGCTCGGCTGCCTGTCGCCGCTCTATTTCGGTCTGCGCGGCATGCTGGAAGGCCCGGCGATGCTGGTGGGCGTCGATCCGGGATCCGCGCCGGCCGATCTGGTCAGCCACTATCGCTATCTCTCCGGCCTGTTCTTCGGGCTCGGCCTCGTCATCGCCTCCTGCGTGCCGCGCATCGAGGTCATGACGCGGCGGTTCCGCTGGGCGGCGGCGGCGGTGATCATCGGCGGCCTGGCGCGCTTGGCCGGGCTGGCCATGGGCGATTTGCCCACGGCCGCCCATTATGTCGCGCTGGCCGCCGAGCTCGGACTCATGCCCGCTTTGGTCGCCTGGCAAGCCCGCCTCGCCCGCGCCATGGCCTAGTCCGTCGCGGCAATCCGCGTCAGGCGGAGGCGCGCCCTGCCGGTATCGTCGACGAGCGTCATCCGATTGCCCTGCGCCCGATAGTCGAGCACCAGATCGGAATCGGTCAGGAAGATCTGCCGCTCGTTGATCTGATAGTTTTCGCTCTCCTCCGCCTCTTCGTTGCCGCGGGGACGGCGGCGCGTGGTGGTCAGTTCGCGGTCGGCCGAAAAGGCCATCGTGTCGCCGTTCCGGATATCCTCGAAGCCCTCCGCCTGGTTCACCCGCCAGTTGCCGACCACCGCGAGGTGGCGCAGCGTGCGCGGCATCTCGCCCGCATAGCCGGCATAGAAGCTCGCCTGCTGCAGCATGTCGCCGACCAGGCGGCGTTCGCCGTCGAGGCCGGAGAGGCTGCTGCCCGCGATCCGCGTCGAAAGACCGCTTAGGAGGCGGAAGGCCTCGCGCGGGTCGTTGCGCTGGTGGAAAGCGGTGGTCGCGGCGGTCAGCGAGAAATATTCGTCGACCAGGAGATGGGCGAGGCGCAGGTTCGCGGCCGGCGCGCCCGTCGGCGCGGTCACCGTTACCCGGTCCGTGCCCGGGCGTTGGTCCTGCGCGCCGACATAGGTCAGCGACACTTCGAGCAAAGGCGATCCCGGCGCGATGCCGGCGGCGGGCAGATAGGCCTGCCCCTCCCCCTTGGCGAGCGACAGGAAAATGCCGCCGCCATTGGTGCTGAGGAAGGCGGTCGGGACGGTGATCGTCACCGCGCCGTCGCCGGCGTCGGTCATCAGCCCGTCCGGCACGCCGAACACGCCCGAGATGCGATAGCCCTCGCGCGGCATCATCGTGATCCTCACGTCATGGGCGAGCTCGCTCACCATCGTGTCGAGCTGCTCGTGGAAGACGCTTTGCACCTCGTCCGGGTTGGAGATGAAGAAGAGATTGCCGCCGCGCGTGCTCGAGACGCGGGTGGCGAGCGAGGCGTCGAACTGCACGCCGACACCGATCGTGGTGAGCCCGATGCCGCGCTGCGAGGCGGCCTGCGCCATGCCGATGAAGCTGTCCGCGTCGGTGCGGCCGACATTGGGCTGCTCGTCGGTGAACAGCATCAGGCGCGTATTCCACAGGAAGGCCGGGGCGGTGGCGAAGGCGGTCTCGTAGCCGACCTTGAGGCCCGCCTCCATGTTGGTCGAGCCGGCGCTTTCGATCCGGTCGATCGCCGCGAGAATCCGATCGCGGTCGCGCCCGACCTCGGTCGGCTGCAGATAGACGGCGGACGTGTCGCCGTAGAGGATGATCGAGACCTGATCGCCCTCCCGCATCTGGCCGACGATCTGGCGGAGCGAGCGGCGTACGAGATCGAGCGGCGGGCCGCTCATCGAGCCCGATTTGTCGACCACGGCGACGAGGTTCAGCGGCTCGCGCCGCCAGTGCGCGTCATCGACGTTCGAAGTGAAGCCGAGGCCGACGAACAGCCGGTCGTCCGGCCGCGTCGGCAGGGCCGCCGGCATCGAAGCGGTGGCAAGGCAGAAAAGCTGATCGCAATCGCGGCCTTCGATGTTCAGATCGTGCTCGCCCATCAGCCCTTCCATGGTGAGCGATTCGGGGCGCGGCATGCCGACTTCGGCGGCGACCGAGCGGAAATGGCGGATGTCCTGCGCGCCGCCCTGGCGGACCCGCGTGCCGGTGACGATCACCGACATGTCGTCCGCCTGCTCCTCGGGCGGCGGCTCGGTGCCGACGCTTTGCGTCGATGCATAGATGGGTTGGATTGCCAGGAAGGCGGTGGAAAGAGCGAGCAGGCGCAGCGTTCGAGTCATCGATTTCCCTCCTTCTATGATGAAAGGAAGGTGCGCTCTTTTCGCTGTCGTAACGATGAATGGAAGCTTTCCCGCCGATGAACGGGAGAGTCGCCTCAGAATCTTTCGTGCAGCGGTGACGGCCCGAACAGGGCCTCGTGCCGGCGCACCGCATAACGGTCCGTCATCCCGGCGACGAAATCGCCGATGGCGCGCAAGGCCGCGACCGGATCCCCGGACGCGGGACGCCATTCCTCCGGAAGCAAGGTCGGATCTTCGCGATAGGCGGCGAACAGGCCGGCGAGCAGCGCCTGCGCCTCCAGCCGGACCCCCTTCACGGCCGGCGCGTCGTACATCCGCGCATAGAGAAAGCCCTTCAGCAGCCGCTCCTGCGCCGCCATCCCGGCTGAAAAGCCGGCCAGCGCCCGTCCGGCGCGGCGCACCCCGTCGATCGAGCCAATTTGCGCGCAACGCCGCTCGGTCTCGGCGAGCACATCGTTGACCATCGCCCCGATCAGATCGCGGACCAGCTCCGGGATCAGCCGCGCCTCGGCAAGCTCGGGATAGCGCGCCCTGACCGCGGCCCACGCGCGCGCGACCAGCGGCACGTCGAGCAACTCCGCCAGCGTGAACAGCCCGGCCCGAAGCCCGTCGTCGATGTCGTGATTGTCGTAGGCGATGTCGTCCGCGATCGCCGCGATCTGCGCTTCGAGGCTGGGCCAGCTGGCCAGATCGAGCGGAAAGCCGGCATCGGCCTCGGCGAGCGCCCAGGGCGGGCTCGCAACCGGGCCG
>DATINU010000401.1:0-9563 GCA_035473955.1 Allosphingosinicella sp. | reverse complement strand
GGAGCTATGCCCCGCGCACTGATCTCCGTCTACGAGAAGGAAGGCGTCGACCACCTGGCGCGCGGCCCGCACGAGCTCGCTTAGCCCATCACGCCTTAGGACTACTCGTACGTGCCCGCAGTTATCGGGATCCCCCACTATCAGCCGCCGGTCGGCCAGGCACTGGCGCAGCGGCCGGCATTCGGACGCATAGATGCGGGTGATCCGCATCGTGGCACGATCGGTCGAGACCGTCAGGCAGGCGCAGCCATAGCCGTAGGAGCCATTGGTCCCGACCCAGCCGCGCGCGCTCATATTGCCCATTTCGTCCCAGCCCTCGGCATGGAAGCCGCCCTGGGCGGAGATCGTCCATTCGCCGTCGCGGTCAAGCAGCCAGTAATTGGCCGGCGTCGGATTCTGCAGCCAGCCGCAGCGCCGCTCCGTGCCGGGCGGGGCAGGGGTCGCGGCGAGGATCGCGGTCAGCAGCCATGCGAACATGGCCCTTTCCTAGTCGTTTTGAAGCCTGAGCGCCACGTCGCTCATGAAGCGGGCGTCGTCGCCTTTCGCCAGCCATTCGGCTTCGGCGGCGATCGCCCCGAGCGTGTCGGCGAGCGGATCCATCTCCGCCTTGGCGTAATTGCCGAGGACGTGCTTCGTCACCTTGTCCTTGTGGCCCGGATGGCCGATGCCGATGCGCACCCGGCGGAAATCGTTGCCGAGATGCGCGTCCAGCGAGCGGATGCCGTTATGGCCGGCGGTGCCGCCGCCCACCTTCACCTTCACCTTGAACGGAGCGAGATCGAGCTCGTCGTAGAAGACGGTGATGTCGCCCGTCTCCTTCTTGAAGAAGTCCATCGCCGCGCGGGCCGAACGGCCGCTGTCGTTCATGAAGGTGGCGGGCTTCAGCAGCAGGATGCGCGCGCCCCCGATCCGGCCCTGCCGGGTCCAGCCCGAAAAGGCCTTCTTCGCGGGCTCGAAGCCGTGCGCCTCGGCGATCGCGTCGGCCGCCATGAAGCCGACATTGTGCCGGTGCATCGCATATTGCGCGCCGGGATTGCCGAGGCCGACCCAGATCTGCACGGGCGCGAACTCCCCCCAATCTTCGGCCTCGGGTGCGTCCGCCGGCTGGCCGAACACCTCCACGCGCCGGGGCGTGAAGAGCGAGGCCAGCCAGCGGAACGGCAATGGTTATTCCTCGCCGCCCTCGGACGCTTCTTCGCCGACGGTCGGAACCTCGTCCGCGCCGGGCTCTTCCTCGGCCTCGGCCGCCGCTGCGGCGTCCGCCGCCTCGGATTTGACCCCGGACGGGGCGACGATGGTGGCGATGGTGAAGTCGCGGTCGGTGATCGCCGAAACGGTGCCCGAAGGGAGCGTCACCGCGGAGATGTGCAGCGAATCGCCGATGTCCATGCCGGCGAGGCTGATCTCGATCTCTTCGGGGATCTCGGCCGCGTCGCAGACCAGCTCGAGCTCGTGGCGAACCGTGTTCAGCACGCCGCCGCGCTTGATGCCGGGCGAGCCTGCCTCGTTGGTGAACTTGATCGGCACCGCGACATGGACCGTCGCGTGCTCCGAAATGCGCAGGAAATCGACATGCAGCGGCCGGTCGCTGACCGGGTGGAACTGAACGTCCTTGGGCAGCGTGCGGACCGGCGCGCCGCCGGCCGCGATCATCACCACCGAGTTCATGAAGTGGCCGCCCTGCATCATCATGATCAGGGCCTTTTCCTCGACGTGAATGGCGAGGGGATCTTCATTGTTGCCGTAGACGACGGCGGGGACGCGGCCTTCGCGACGCAGATGCCGGGAGGCTCCCTTGCCAGCCCGATCGCGCGTCTCGGCCGACAGCGTAAGCTGTTCGCTCATTGCATGTCTCCAAAATGCGGGTTCAAAAAAATTCCCGCTCACGCCTCCAGGGATGACCATGAACGGGGAGGCGCGCCTATAGGCGAGGGCGCGGGGGGAAGCAAGGTCCGTGGGGATTGGGACTGGGGACTGGGGAAGGAAGGAGTACCATTCCCCAGTCCGCAGTCCCTACCTCGCAGCCACATGCGGGATCCGGGCGCTCTGGATGCCGAGGGTCTGAAGCTGGTCCTGGACGCTGCTCCGGCCGGCGAGATGGCCGGCGCCGACCGCGACGAAGACCGTGCCCGGCCGCGCCATGCGCTCGCGGATCCAGCGCGCCCAATTGGCATTGCGGTTGGTGAAGAGCGCGTCGTAGAGGGCGCGATCGTCGGCCACATCCTCGTTCATCAGCGTCGCGAGCCGCTCGACGTCGCCGCGCGACCAGGCCTCAAGCATCGGGGCGAGCTTGACCGGCATCTCCTCGACATCGTCGAGCGCCTCGCGAAGCCCCCTGAGCTGGTCCTCTTCGGGAACGCCGTCGAGCACCTGGATCTGGCTTTCGACCGTCTCCAGCTCGGCTTGCGGGAGGTGGCGCGCGGTCGCGGCGCGGCGAAGCACCGTTTCCGGGCCGTTTTGCGGGTTGAGGTGCAGCTGCTGCGCGGCCGCCTGGGTGAGGGTCAGGCTGACGAACCAGGGCTCGAACCGGTCGAGCGCCCCCGCGGGCACGCCGATTCCGCCCAGGGTCCGGTTCAGCGCGGCATTTTGCGCCTCGGTCAGGCGGGACGAGATGGTGCGGCCCTGCGGGTCGATGGCGTAGCGCAGCACGATCGGCAGCATGAGCGCCTGCTGCTCGGCCGGATCCTCGGGGAGCAGCACCTCGACGACGAGCTCCTGCGAGGCGTCGAAGGCGGTCTTCACCTCGTCGTTGAACCAGGTGCGGCCGTCGAGCAGGTGGAAGGTGCCGAACAGGTAGATGGTCGTATCCGCGTCGCGCACCACCCAAAGCCCAGGATCGGCATCTGGAAGCGGGGCGGTTTGTGCGGCCGGTGCCGCCGGTGCCTGGGAGAGCGCGAACGCGGGTGCCGGCGCGAACGCAAGGGCGGCGGCAAGGAACAGATGCTTCACGAGATTCACCTTTCGAACGAAGGGGTTCAACGAAATTTCTTCCACAGATAGGCAATGATCATCACGATATACAATGTCCCGAACATGACATGGCCGTTGGGCTCAGGCGCCAGCGCGCCGCGCCAGAGCAGGTACCAGGCGGGGTAGAGGATCAGGACGACCGCGCCGGCGCAGGCAATGCCCCAGAGCTGCGCGGCCAGCTCGAGCTCGTCGATATGGCGCTTGTACCAGATCGAGCCGCCGATCACCGACACCAGCCAGAGCGCGGCGAGCCCGATCGCGACCCCGGCCGGGATCGCGCCCTGGAGCGCGCCCGCGCCGTCCGCTTCGGTCAGCGAGAGGACGAGCCCGGTGACGCCGCCCGCCAGCATCAGCAGCGACAGGATCAGCGCCTGCCGCCCGCGCTGCCGCCGCTCGAGCAGCTCGCCCGGGCCGATCTCTTCAGACCCGCCAGCCATCTGCGCCTTCGCCATCTTCGAAAATCTCCTCGATCGCCATCCCGAACAGCCGCGCCAGCCGGAAGGCCAGCGGCAGCGAAGGATCGTGCTTGCCGGTTTCGATCGCGTTCACGGCCTGCCGGGACACGCCGAGCCGTCCGCCAAGCTCCGCCTGGCTCCACCCCCGCTCCGCCCTCAACACCCGTAAGCGATTCTTCACCGGCGCTCCATGTCACTCTCGACTGACCTTATGTCAGCTTTTAATGACTATCGGACCGTAGATGATATGTCAACTACACATGACAAATGGGAAGGCTAGCCTGACCTTCAATCGACCCGCGTCGCCGTGAAGCCCCGCGCGGCGAGCATGGTCTGGACCGAATCCGGTCCGGCAAGGTGGCCGGCCCCGACCGCGAACAGGATGGTGCCGGGCCGGTCCAGCCGGGCGATCAGCCAGTCGGTCCAGGCCCGGTTCCGCCGCGGCAGCAGCACCTCGTAGAGCACGCCCGGCATGTCCTCGTTGCGGATGACGATGCCCTCCGGACGGCCGCGTATCCAGGCGTCGAGGAAATCGGGATCGCTCTCCTCCGCGCTGGCGCGCGCATAATCGTCGATCATCGCCTCCAGCAGCTCGCGCTGCTGGGTGAAGCTCAGATTGCGGAAGAAGCCGATCTGCTCGGCAACGCTTTCGACGCCCGAGATCGGCCGGTTCAGCGCGCGGAACTCGGTCTCGAGCCCCTCCTCGACGCCCGGCATCTCGCCCGGATCGACCGCTTCCTCGTCGCCGGCGATGCCCTGCATCGCCGACATCGCCATGATCATCAGCGCCGCCGCCCAGCTCTGCATCGTATCCATCGCCGGGATGCCGAGTTCTTCGAGCATGCGCCGCAGCGGCTCGCGCCGTTCGGGCGAGACCCGCCAGGTCAGCGGCGCCTGCTTGCCCAGCATCATCGGGTCCAGGAAGGTGGCCGGATCGGCCATCGCCTCGCGGTCGCCGACTTCGAGCACCAGCTCGTCCGCCTGGCGAATCGCGTCGTTCACCGCCGCCGAGCGCCAGCGATAGCCCGGCGGCAGGATGTGGACCGTGCCGAACAAATAGATTTTGGTGTCCGCGTCCTGAAGCAGCCAGATGGCCGGCCGCGGCTCCGGCTGCGGCCGTGGCGCGCGCGGCCGGGGCGCCGCGGGGGACCCGTCAGGACCTTGCTGGGTCGTTCGTTCCAGATGTTCACGCAGGCTGACAAACGGGTCGTCCTTGGCTCGCCGGTCCTGGGTGTAGCCCGGCTGGGCCAGCAGCAGCAGCGCCGCCAGCGCGGCCCATTTCCCCTCACGCAAACCCGTCACCGTCACCGCGCCTTCCCCGCTCATCCCGCTTCCTTGACCGATCCTGCCCCATAAGCCAAAGCGAAGCGACCTTTTGTTGCACCCGCGAAGCATGTGCTGAGCTTGACGAAGTAGCGAGAAATTGGGCGCTCCCCTGACATTCCAACGTCTGATCCTGACGCTCCACGATTATTGGAGCGATCAGGGCTGCCTGATCCTCCAGCCCTACGATCTGGAGATGGGCGCGGGCACCTTTCACCCGGCGACGGCGCTTCGCGCGCTCGGTCCCGAGCCATGGCAGGCTGCGTTCGTGCAGCCCTCCCGCCGCCCGACCGACGGCCGCTACGGCGACAATCCGAACCGGCTCCAGCATTATTACCAATATCAGGTGATCCTGAAGCCGAGCCCGCCGGACCTGCAGGACCTTTATCTCGGCTCGCTCGCCGCGATCGGCGTCGATCCGCTGAAGCACGACATCCGCTTCGTCGAGGACGATTGGGAATCGCCGACGCTCGGCGCCTGGGGGCTGGGCTGGGAGGTCTGGTGCGACGGCATGGAGGTGACCCAGTTCACTTATTTCCAGCAGGTCGGCGGCTACGATTGCAAGCCGGTCGCGGGCGAACTGACCTACGGGCTCGAGCGGCTGGCCATGTACATCCAGGGCGTCGATTCCGTCTACGATCTCGCCTTCAACGACGCGGGCGTGACCTACGGTCAGGTCTTCCACGAGAACGAGGTCGAATTCAGCGCCTATAATTTCGAGGTGGCGGATACCGAGAGCCTGTTCCTCCGCTTCACCCACGCCGCCGAGGAATGCCGCCGCTGCATCGAGGCGAAGCTGCCGCTCCCCGCCTACGATCAGGCGATCAAGGCCAGCCACGTCTTCAACACCCTCCAGGCCCGCGGCGTGATCTCGGTCGCCGAGCGCCAGGCCTATATCGGCCGCGTGCGCGAGCTGGCGAAGGGCGCGTGCCAGGCCTGGATGGAGAAGAACGGGTGGGAAGGGTGATGCGGGTTCGATTTCCCTCAACCGCTCCAACCCCGGTCATGCCAGCGAAGGCTGGCATCCGAGCGGACTCGGCATGGACCCCAGCCTTCGCTGGGGTGACGGTGTTGCGTGGCTGATCTCCTGCTCGAACTGCTCTCAGAAGAAATCCCGGCACGGATGCAGGACAAGGCACGCGCCGATCTGGCGCGGCTGTTTGAGGAACAGCTGGGCGAGGCGGGTCTCAAGGCCCAGGCGATCGAGACCTATGCGACGCCGCGGCGCCTCGCGCTGATCGCGCGCGGGCTCCCGGCCGGGACCGAGGCGGTCAGCGAGGAATTGAAGGGCCCGCGCACGAGCGCGCCGCCGCAGGCGCTGGAGGGCTTCCTGCGCAAGACGGGCCTCACGCAGGACAGGCTCGAGGAGCGCGACGGCATCTGGTTCGCGACCATCGACAAGCCCGGCCGCGCCGCCGCCGAGGTGCTCGCCGAAGCAATCCCGGCGATCGGCCGCGCTTTCCCCTGGCCGAAGTCGATGCGCTGGGGCGTGGCTTCGGTCTCGACCGAGAGCCAGCGCTGGGTCCGGCCGCTGCAGGGCATCGTCGCCTTGCTCGGCGACAAGGTGGTGGAGTTCGAGATCGCCGGCGTGAAGGCCGGCGCGGCCACGGTCGGTCACCGCTTCCACCATCCCGGCGCGATCACGATCGGCGGCGCGGGCGATTATGTCGAGAAATTGCGCGCCTGCCACGTCGTCGTCGATCAGGAGGAGCGCAAGGAGATCATCCGCAAGGACGCAGCGAAGCTTCAGCGCAAGACGAAGCTGGTGCCCGACGAAGCCCTCGTCGCGGAAAATGCCGGGCTGACGGAATGGCCGGTGCCGCTCAAGGGCGATTTCGCCGCGGCCTTTCTCGCCTTGCCGCCCGAGCTGATCCAGCTCACCATGCGGGTAAACCAGAAATATTTCGCCTGCCAGGACGACAGCGGCAAGCTCTCCAACCGCTTCGTCTGCGTCGCCAACATCGCTTCCTCGGATCCCGAAGCGGTGATCGCGGGCAATGAGAAGGTGCTCGCCGCGCGCCTGTCCGACGCGCAATTTTTCTGGGATCAGGATTTGAAGGTGCCGCTCGCCGAGCAGGCGGCGAAGCTCGATCAGATCGTCTTCCACGAAAAGCTCGGCACCATCGCAGACAAGGTGGAGCGGGTCGCCAAGCTCGCCGAATGGCTGGTGACCGAGCGGCTGGTGAAGGCCGATCTCGAGGCGGTGAAGACCGCCGCCCGCCTCGCCAAGGCCGATCTGGTCACCGAGATGGTCGGCGAATTCCCCGAGCTGCAGGGCGTAATCGGCTCCTATTATGCGCGCGCGCAGGGGCACGGGGCCGCCGTCGCCGACGCGATCCGCGATCATTACAAGCCGGCCGGGCAGGGCGACGACGTGCCGACCGATCCGGTCACGGTCGCGGTCAACATCGCCGACAAGCTCGATACGCTCGTCGCCTTCTTCTCGATCGGCGAGAAGCCGACCGGCTCGCGCGATCCCTTCGCGCTGCGCCGTGCGGCGCTCGGCTTCTTGCAGATCCTGACCAGGACCGGCCTGCGCCTGCCCTTGAGCGATGTGCTGGTGCAAGCGGCGGTGCTGAACGCCGTCTCCCGGCTTGGCGCGATCCGTTCGGTGACCTTCCCGGAGCTGCTCGAAAGCGACGACCACGAGCATGAGATCACCGCCGAGGTCGGCTCCTTCACCTACCGGCACGGCGATCGCGTCACCACCCGCTGGAAGGCCGAGCTCACGCCGAACATCGAGCGGGGCGTGATCATCGAGGAGGTGAAGGATCTCGAGGAAGCGATCCTCGAATTTCTCGAAGACCGGCTGAAGGTGCAGCAGCGCGAAGCCGGCGTCCGCCACGATCTGATCGATGCGGTCTTCGCCGCCAGGAAGCAGGACGGCACCGGCGAGGACGACCTGGTCCGCCTGCTCGCCCGGGTAAGGGCCCTTCAGGACTTCGTCGAGACGAAGGAGGGCGCCGATCTTCTCGCCGGCTACAAGCGGGCCGCCAACATCCTCAAGAAGGAGGACTGGGCGGGCGAACATGTCAGGAACAAATCGCTTTCCTACACGCCCGAGATCGAGGAAAATGAGCTGGACGACGCGCTCGATTCGGCCGAGCCCAAGGTCCGCGCCGCGCTTGCGGACGAGGAATTCGGCCGCGCGATGGCGGCTCTGGCTTCGCTGCGCGCGCCAGTGGATGCGTTTTTCGAAAAGGTGATTGTGAATGACCCCGACGAAGCCAAGCGCGCAACCCGTCTCAACCTGCTCGCCCGGGTGCGCGACGCCGTCCAGCGCGTGGCCGATTTCTCGAAGATTGAGGGCTGAGCCGAGGGTTCGCTTCGTTTCGCCCCATGGCGACCGCGAACTTTGGGAACATTCGAACCTTCCAGCCGAAAAGGCGGGCCGATGAGCCGCTTCGTGTATCGCTTCGGCGGCGGTGTCTCCGATGGGGAGGCGGGCAACAAGGAACTGCTTGGCGGTAAAGGCGCGAACCTCGCCGAAATGGCCTCGATCGGGCTGCCGGTGCCGCCCGGCTTCACCATCTCCACCGCGATGTGCGATCGCTACTATCAGGAAGGCGAGCGCATCCCGGACGCTGTCCGCGCCGAGGTGGCGGCGGGGCTCGCGCATATCGAGGCGGTGACGGGGAAAAGCTTCGGCGATCCCGCCAATCCGCTGCTCGTCTCGGTCCGCTCGGGCGCGCGGGTCTCGATGCCGGGGATGATGGATACCGTGCTCAATCTCGGCCTCAATGACGCGACGGTGCAGGGCCTCGTCGCGGGCTCGGGCGATGCGCGCTTCGCCTGGGACAGTTACCGGCGCTTCATCCAGATGTATGCCGATGTCGTCCTCGGGCTCGATCATGGCGCGTTCGAGGAAGCGCTGGAGATTGCCAAGGAGGACAAGGGCGTCCAGCTCGATACCGAGCTCGACGCAGACGATTGGGAGCGGCTGGTCCGGCGCTACAAGGAGCTGGTCGAGGAACTTTGGGATCGGCCTTTCCCGCAGGACGTGCATGAGCAACTCTACGGCGCGGTCGGCGCGGTGTTCGGCTCCTGGCAGGGGGAGCGGGCGAAGACCTACCGGCGGCTGAACGCCATCCCCCACGATTGGGGCACGGCGGTCAACGTCCAGGCGATGGTGTTCGGCAATATGGGCGAAACCAGCGCGACCGGCGTGGCTTTCACCCGCGATCCCGCGACCGGCGAGGCGGCTTATTACGGCGAATATCTGATCAACGCGCAGGGCGAGGACGTCGTCGCCGGCATCCGCACCCCGCAATATCTGACGAAGGCGGCGCGCGAACGGGCCGGGGCCAGGGCGCTTTCGATGGAAGAGACGATGCCGGCCGTGTTCGGCGAGCTGGCCCGGGTCTTCGACCTGCTCGAGCGCCATTATCGCGACATGCAGGACATCGAATTCACGGTGGAACGCGGGGCGCTCTGGATGCTGCAGACGCGCTCGGGCAAGCGCACCGCCAAGGCTGCCCTGCGGATCGCGGTGGACATGGCCGAAGCCGGTTTAATCAGCGAGGAGGAGGCAGTGCTGCGCATCGACCCCTCGGCGCTCGATCAATTGCTTCACCCGACCCTCGATCCCGCCGCGCATCGCAACGTCATCGCCAAGGGCCTGCCCGCCTCGCCGGGCGCCGCCTGCGGCAAGGCCGTGTTCGATGCCGATACGGCCGAAAAATGGGCGGGCGCGGGCGAGAAGGTGATCCTGGTCCGGATCGAGACCAGCCCCGAGGACATTCACGGCATGCATGCCGCAACCGGCATCCTCACCGCGCGGGGCGGGATGACCAGCCACGCCGCGGTGGTCGCGCG
>DATINU010000400.1:0-9692 GCA_035473955.1 Allosphingosinicella sp. | reverse complement strand
CGGGCGAGGCGGACGAGGTCGTCGCCCTCTTCAAGAACCACTACAACATCCCGCTGATCCACGCGCAGGCGCAGGACCTGTTCCTCGGCCGCCTCGCCGGCGTCAGCGATCCCGAGCAGAAGCGCAAGATCATCGGCGCGACCTTCATCGATGTGTTCGAGGCGGAGGCGAAGAAAATCGGCGGCGCCGATTTCCTCGCCCAGGGCACGCTCTATCCCGACGTGATCGAAAGCGTCAGCTTCACCGGCGGCCCCTCCGTGACGATCAAGAGCCACCACAATGTCGGCGGCCTGCCCGAGCGGATGGACATGCAGCTGGTCGAGCCGCTGCGCGAGCTCTTCAAGGACGAGGTCCGCGTGCTGGGCCGCGAATTGGGCCTGCCCGAAGCGTTCGTCGGCCGCCATCCCTTTCCGGGCCCCGGCCTTGCCATCCGCATCCCGGGCGAAGTGACGAAGGAGCGCTGCGACACCTTGCGCAAGGCCGACGCCATCTATCTCGAGGAGATCCGCGCCGCCGGCCTCTACGACGCGATCTGGCAGGCCTTCGCCGTCCTCCTCCCCGTCCGCACCGTCGGCGTGATGGGCGACTATCGCACCTACGACAATGTCTGCGCGCTCCGCGCCGTCACCTCCACCGACGGCATGACCGCCGACATCTACCCCTTCGACGCGGCCTTCCTCAGCCGGGTGGCGACGCGGATCGTGAACGAAGTGAAGGGCATCAATCGGGTCGTCTATGACTATACCTCGAAGCCGCCCGGGACGATCGAGTGGGAATAGCGAAGCCGCCCGGAAATAGTGCGCGCGCTATTGCCGGAGTCGGCGCCCGCCGGCCGACAGGTCCGCGAAGCGGAGCCTGATCGACGTCACGGACAATGGTCCCGTGGCGGCGTTACGGACCTAGCCCGCGCCCAGGCTGGCCAGCAGCGCGTCCAGCTGCTCGAATTGCTCGGGCATCGTGCCCTCCATCCCGATGAACGCCTCGTCGAGCGCTTCCTTCGAGGGATAGAGTTCCTTGAGGGTCAGCAGCGTCCGGTCGCCTTCGTCCTCGAACGTCACCGTCGTTACCGCGCCGTCTTCGCTTTCCTCGTTCGTCCAGACGAGGCGCGCGTTCGGAATCACTTCGACATATCTGCCGAAGAACGCCCAGCTTTCTGAACCATCCTGTCCGAACTCGAGCCGGTAGCCGCCGCCGGTGCGCACATCCATCTCGCAGGAGAGCAAAGGCACGCCCATCGATTTCGGCGCCCACCAGCGCATGAACAGCTCGGGCGTCGTCCATGCTTCGAACACGATGCGCGCCGGGCCGTCGAAGAATCTGGTAACGACCAGCTCGCTCTCGGACGCGCGCTCGACCGTCGTGCGGCTATCTCCCTTCAGGCCCATCGCCTTTCTCCTTCCGTTTCAACTCTTCCACAACCTCGTCCAGCGCGTCGAAGCGCGCCGCCCAGAGCTGGCCGTAGCGCTCGATCCAGGCCGCCTCTTCCTCCAGCCGCCGCCGGCCGAGCCGGCAGGTCCGCACCCGGCCGACCTTCTCGGTGGCGACAAGTCCCACCCGCTCGAGAAGGCCGACATGCTTCTTCATCCCGGTGAGGGTCATGTGGAACTTCTCGGCCAGGTCGGTGATCGACGCGTCCCCCCGCCCGAGCTGCTCCAGCACGCCGCGCCGGGTCGCGTCCGAAAGCGCGGAGAAGGAGGCATCGAAAGGGGTTTGCGGAAACTGAACCATATGGTTCAGTGTCTAGTTCGGGAATTGGCCGCGCGCAAGAGGGAATGCTCCAATCCTTTGGTGGCCGCGAGCTAGGCCTCCAGTCCCTCGGCGATCCGCGCCAGCACGCCGGCCGGATTGTCCGCGATCGGCTCGCCGTGCGAGACGATGATCCGCTTGAGGTCCGGCAGCTCCGCCCAGCCGCGGAGCTGGCGGGCGAGGGCGGGCTTGTCCTCCACCAGCTTGCTGGCGACCGGGCGAGGGATGCGCGGCCCGTGGACCCCGAAGCCGAACAGCCGCGCCATCAGCTTGGCGCCGAGCCCGCGCGGGTGGCGGACATGGCCGATAATATCGTTGACGATCAGCGTCGTGCCACTGGGACGGCGGACGATGAGCGCGCTTTCCCGCTCCTTCGTGCCGGCCACCGCCACGAAATCCACCTTGGCGTCGCCGAACTCGCCCTGCATGTCGTCGACGGGCACGGCCTCCTCCACATCCTTCCGCGCCCCGGGCGGCGCCACCACCTCGATCTTGGGATAGCGTTCCTTCCAGCTCTTCGCGTCGAGCCGGTGCGCGGGATTGGGGACGATCAGGAACACCGGCTGCCCCAGCGCCTCGATCCGCTGCATCTGCGGCTCCGGCAGCGCGATCGCGCTGAAGATCGCGGTCCGCTTCCGCGCCAGCCCGATCACCGTCATCCGCCGCGGGAAATTGCCGAGCGGCATCGGAATGTCGCCGGCGACGGTAAGGATGCCCTCGTCGATCTCGTGCAAGGGGCCGTGGGGCAGCACCGTCCAGGCGTCGTGAAGCTTCGGCATCGGCTCTCCTGGCGGTGCAACCGCAACGCGGCGCCGCGGTTCCATCCCTTGACGCCGGCCGCGCCCGGCGCTGTGGGAATGGCGCGATGATTCTCTACGGCATCAGGAATTGCGACACGGTCAAGAAGGCGCGGACCTGGCTCGAGGCGCGCGGCCTCGATCACGACTTTCACGACTACAAGAGCGCCGGGATCGACGCCGCCCGCCTCGATGCCTGGATCGCCGAATTCGGCTGGGAGAAGGTGCTGAACCGCGCCGGCACCACCTTCCGCAAGCTGCCCGAGGCCGAGAAAGAGGGCCTGGACGCGGGCAAGGCCGCGGCATTGATGCTGGTCCAGCCCTCGCTGATCAAGCGCCCGATCGTCGAGGCCGGCGATCGCCGCCTGCTGGGCTTCAGCGAGGCCGTCTGGGCTGAGGCCCTTGCCTAAACAGGCAAAATATCCGAGCAGGGCGGCCATGAAACGCCGTAACTTTCTCCTCGGCCTCGCGGCCGTCGCCATCCCCGTTTCCACCGCCGCCATGCAGGACGAGCGCGTGCTGGGCACCGGCACCGTTACCGCCACCTTCACCGGCTGGGAGCGCGGCGACTATCTCTGGGCCCGTTTCCAGCGCGAAGGCAGCGGCCGCCGCGAGACCGCGATGGTGGACGACGACAGCATCGGCGCCTTCCTCGAAGCGCACCGCGCCCGTCCCTTGCGGCTCTGGATCGAGACGGTGCGCACCGATCTGCCCGAAGCGGGGCGGACCGAGGTCCGGCGCGTCGTCTTCGTCCGTTCCGGCGGGCTCAGCGCCGAGCGCTGGTGGAACGGCCTTTCGCCCCGCTACCGGCGCGCCTGGCTGCGCCGCTATCACGAGGCGATCGAATAATGCGCTGGCTCGCGCTGGCCTTTCTTCTCCTCGCGGCGCCCGCCGCGGCGCAGACGGACTGGGCGGCGCGGCTCATCGAAGGCGACGCCGTCCTCGCCGATTTCCGCTTCCGCTCGGGCGAGACGCTCCCCGACCTGCGCATCCACTATGCCACGCTCGGCACTCCGCGCCGCGACGCCGCCGGCAATATCGTCAATGCGGTCATGGTCCTGCACGGCACTGGCGGCACGGGCCGCCAGTTCCTCCAGCCGCAATTCGCCGACGCGCTTTACGGCCCCGGTCGGCCGCTCGACATCACCCGCTATTATGTCATCCTCCCCGACGGCATCGGCCACGGCCGCTCCTCGAAGCCCAGCGACGGCCTCAGGATGCGCTTCCCGCATTACGATTATGACGACATGGTCGAGGCGCAGCGGCTCATGCTGGCGCGGCTCGGCGTCACCCGCCTGCGCCTCTTGATGGGCACCTCGATGGGCTGCATGCACATCTTCGTCTGGGCCGAAGCCCATCCCGATTTCGCCCGCGCTGCCATGCCCATGGCCTGCCTCCCGACCGAAATCGCCGGCCACAACCGGATGTGGCGCCGGATGGCGGCCGACGGGATCCGCCACGATCCCGCCTGGCAGGAGGGGAATTACGCCGGCCAGCCGCTGCAGGGCCTGCGCACCGCCGTCTCCCTGCTCCAGGTGGCCGGCATGGCGCCGCTCTATCTCCAGCAGCACTATCCCGACCGGGCGAGCGCGGAGGCCTATATCGTCGAACGCGTCGATCGCGACATCGCCACCCGCGACGCCAACGATCTGATCTACCAGCTGGAGGCGAGCCGCACCTACAACCCGTTGCCGAACCTCGAGCGGATCCGGACGCCGATCACCTGGGTCAATTCGGCCGACGATTTCATCAATCCGCCCGGCTACGGCATCGCCGAAGCGGCCGCCGCGCGCATGCCGACGGTGCGCTACGTCCTGATCCCGGCCAGCGCCGAAACCCGGGGGCACGGCACCCACAGCTGGGCCCTTTTCTGGCAGCAGGAGCTGGTCGCCCTGCTCGCGCGGACCGAATGATGCGGCCGCTCGGCGCCGTGCTCGCCGCGTTGCTGGTGATGACCGGTTGCGGCCGGGCCGGGGGCGGCAACCAGGCGGGCGCGGGCCAGGGCCGGATCGTCGAGACCCGTGAGCTCGATGCGGTCTTCCTCGGCTGGGGCCAGGACCGGTTCGGCGGCCTGCGCCTGCGGGTGGCGGGGCGCGAGCTGCACGTCTGGTCGCCCGATCGCGCCGTCTCCTATTTCCTCGACGCGCATCAGGGCCGGCCGCTTAAAGTCAGGCTCGAAACCGTCGAGACCGGCACCGGCAACCGCAGCTATTACGTCCGCGACGCCGCTTATGGCGAGCTGACCGCGACCCGCTGGTGGCGCGAGGTCGGCCCCTACCAGCGCATGCGCATCGCCGAGCGCCTGCAACACGTACTGATGGAGCCGCTCCCCGAATGAGCGCCTGGACCATGATCGTCTCAGGCTGGCCTGAGACGTGGATCAGGCTCTAGCGCGCCGGCGCCTCGATCGAGCTGACATGGTTGAGCGCGATCACCCAGCGGCCGTTCACCTTGCGCAGCAGCCGCGTGTTGATCCCGTCCTGGGGCCGCTCGCCGCCCTCCAGCCGGTAGCGGCCGATCAGCTGCGCGGCGTCGGGCGAGAGCATTTCCACCCTGATGTCGAAGAAATGCAGCCGCCCGCGCCGCTCGGGATTGCCGCCATAATCGCGAATGTAGTGATCGAGCGTGCCCTGCCAGTCGCGCTGGAATCGCCCGCGCGAGACAAACACGACATCGGGATTCTTGAAGCCCGCCATGTAGCCGCGGAAATCGCCCCGGTTCCACGCCACCTCCATCTGCGCGATCACCTGACGGATCGCGCGCTCCTCGGCCGCGGGATCGGAGACCGGCTGCGTCGCGCGAGCGGCCAGCAAGAGCGTTGGAACGAGGCCGGCCTTAAGCAAGCGGTAACCCTCCCTCATCGATAATCCTCCCGCTGGGAGACTGATAAACATGTATCATTTCAACGCACTGCTGCGAAACGAACGCGGCGCGACCGCGATCGAATATGCCCTCATCATGGGCCTGATCGCGATGGTCCTGATCGCCGCCCTGAACAGCATCGGCCTGTCGCTATCCGACATCTTCAACACCGCCACCGACGCCATGGCCGGCCGCTGAGCCGCCACCAGGCGTCATCCCGACCTCACCGTCGTCATCCCGGCCCCACCATCGTGATCCCGGACTCGATCCGGGATCCATAAACAGTGTCGGCGAGAATGCACGCAATCCGTGTTCATGGATCCTGTCTTTCGTCGGGATGACGTTGAAAAGCCCTCAGTGCGTGAACTTCTCGCCCGCTTCGGCCTTGTCCTTGAGCAATTTCGCGACTTCGAAGCCGCGCCGCTCCAGCCCCGCCACGATCTTGCCCAGCCCTTCCGTGTCGGCCCAGAACATCGGCCCGCCGCGATAGACCGGCCAGCCATAGCCGTAGACCCAGACCACATCGATATCGGACGCGCGCTGCGCCATGCCTTCCTCGAGGATCTTCGCGCCCTCGTTGACCATCGGGTAGAGCGTCCGCTCGACGATCTCCTCGTCCGAAATCTCGCGCTTCTCGACGCCTTCCTTGGCCCGGAAATCCTCGATGATCTGCGCGACGACGGGCGACGGGGTCGGCCGCCGCTTCTCGTCATAATCGTAGAAGCCGGCATTCTTCTTCTGGCCCCAGCGTTCGGCGGCGCACAGCGCGTCGCGGATATTCTCGATGCGGGAGGGGTCGCGGTGCCAGCCGATGTCCACGCCCGCGAGGTCGGACATCTGGAACGGCCCCATCGGCATTCCGAAATCGACATGGACCTTGTCGATCTGCTCCGGCGTCGCGCCTTCCAGCAGCAATTTCGTCGCCTCGATCTGGCGCGGCATCAGCATGCGGTTGCCGATGAAGCCGTGGCAGACGCCGGCGACCACCGCCACCTTGCCGATCCGCTTGGAGAGCTCCATCGCCGTCAGCAGCACGTCGGGCGCGGTCTTCGCGCCGCGCACCACTTCCAAGAGCTTCATGATATTGGCGGGTGAGAAGAAGTGGAGCCCCACCACATCCTCGGGCCGCGAGGTCGCCGCCGCGATCTCGTCGATGTTGAGATAGGAGGTGTTGGAGGCGAGGATCGCGCCGGGCTTGGCGATCTGGTCGAGCCGGGCGAAGAGGTCCTTCTTCACCTCCATATTCTCGAACACCGCCTCGATGATCAGGTCGCAATCGGCGAGGTCCTCCATCTTCAGCGTCGGGGTCAGCATGCCGCACGCGGCGTGGACCTCTTCCTCGGTCATCCGGCCCTTGGCCGCGGTCGCCTCGTAATTCTTGAAGATGATGCCGGTGCCGCGGTCGAGCGCGTCCTGGCTCATTTCGACGATCGTCACCGGGATGCCGCGCGACAGGAAGTTCATCGAAATGCCGCCGCCCATCGTGCCGGCGCCGATCACGCCGACTTTCCTGCCCTGGCGCGGCACGGTCCCTTCCGGAACGCCGTCGATCTTCGCCGCCTTGCGCTCGGCGAAGAAGAAATATTGCTGGGCGCGGGCCTGGGTGCCGGTCATCAGCTCCATGAACAGCCGACGCTCCTCGAGCACGCCCTCGGCATAGGGCTTCTCGACCGCTGCTTCGATCGCGGCGACATTGGCCATGGGCGCGTCGAAGCCTTTGAACTTGCGTGCATTGGCGATGCGGAAGGCGTTGAAGATGCTGCGATTGTCGCGATAGGGCGCGATCTTGTCGTCGCGCTCCGATGATTTGGGCAGCGGGCGGATGTCCTTCACTTCCTCGGCAAAGGCGACGGCATGCTGCTCGAGCTCGCCGAGCACGATCCGGTCGACCAGGCCGATCTCGCGCGCCTGCTCGGCGCCGATCGGCGTGCCCGTGGCGGCCATTTCCAGCGCGGTCTGCACGCCCGCCACGCGCGGCAGCCTTTGCGTCCCGCCCGCGCCCGGCAGCAGGCCGAGCTTGACCTCGGGCACGCCGAGCCGGGCGCTGTTGAGCGCCACCCGGTAGTGGCTGGCAAGCGCGACCTCCAGGCCGCCGCCGAAGGCGGTGCCGTGGATCGCCGAGACCACCGGCTTGGTGCAATTCTCGATGATGTCGACCACCGCGGGCAGCATCGGCAGCTGCATCGCCTTGCCGAATTCGGTGATGTCGGCACCGGCGAAGAAGGTCTGGCCCTGGCCGATGATTACCACCGCCTTCACCTTGTCGTCCTTGTCCGCCTGCTCGATCGCTTCGACCAGCCCGACCCGCACGGCATGGCCGAGCGCATTCACCGGCGGATTGTTCGAGGTGACGACCAGCACGTCGCCGTGCATCTTCGTGGAAATCGGGCTCATCTGGGTCTCCTGGTCTCTGCTAATTCGTCATTGCGAGCGCAGCGAAGCAATCCAGGCTGGATTGCCGCGTCGCTGCGCTCCTCGCAATGACGCGAAGGGTTTCTAGAAGGACGTGCGTCCATATTCCTGTTTGTAATGCGGGTGCGAGCAGCTGAGCCCGCCGTCGACGACGAGCGCGTGCCCGTTCACATAGGAGGCGTCGTCGGAGGCGAGGAAGAGCGCGGCCTTGGCGATCTCGTTCGGCTCGCCGCCGCGCTTCATCGGGTTCAGATGGCCGATCATGTCCTCGCGCCCGACCGCGCGGGCATTGTCGTAGAGCGGCTGGGTCATGCCGGTCTCGATCAGGCCGGGGCAGATGGCGTTGACCCTTATATTGGCCCCGCAGAGCTGCGTCGCGGCGACCTCGACCAGGCTGATCACGCCCGATTTGGACGCCGAATAAGCCGGCCCGCCCGCGCCCGCGCGAATGCCGGCGACCGAGGCCGTGCAGATGATCGAGCCGCCCCCGCGCTCCTTCATCACCGGCGCGGCATGCTTGATCGCCAGGAACGGCCCGATCAGATTGACGCGCAGGATTTCTTCCCAATCCGCCGGCGACTGCTCGAAGATCGAGGCGAGCCCGCCGGAAATCCCGGCATTGGCGAAGAAGATGTCGAGCCCGCCATGCTCGCGCACCGCCACGTCGATCAGCCCCTGGACGTCGGCTTCTTTGCCGGCATCCGCCGCGACCACGCCCTCCGACGCATTCACGTCGGCGGCGATCACGGTCGCGCCTTCGGCCGCGAACAAGGCCGCCGTCGCCTTGCCGATCCCCGACGCCGCCCCGGTCACGATCGCGATCTTGCCGTCCAGTCTTCCGGTCATTCACACCACTCCGTCATCCCGGCGCAGGCCTCGTGGAGATCCGCCGCGCCTTCTCGTCCCGAGGCCCCGGCCTTCGGGGTCCCCGCAAAGTAGTACTTTGCGGGGCGCCCCTTTGCCGGGGCGACGGCGAAAGTCAAAGGCCCACCCCCACCGTGCTCCCACCGTCCACCACGATCGCCTGCCCGGTCATGAAGGTCGAGGCGGGGCTCGCCAGGAACACCGCGGCGCCGGCGATTTCGTGCGGCTCGCCGATCCGCTGCATCGGCGTGTGCATGGTCACCATCTTCAGCGTGTCGGGATTTTCCCAGAGCGCCTTGGCGAAATCGGTCTTGATCAGGCCGGGCGCGATGCAGTTGACGCGCACCTGCCGCGGCCCGAACTCGGCGGCGAGGTTCCGCGCCAGCTGGAAATCCGCCGCCTTCGAAATGTTGTAGGCGCCGATCACGCCCGAGGCCTTCAGCCCGCCGATCGAGCTCACGATGATGATCGAGCCCTCGTTCCGCTCGATCATCTCCGGCGCCACCATCGCGATCAGCCAGTGATTGGCGATCACGTTATTGTCCAGGATCTTGCGGAACTGGTCGTCCGAAATCCCCGCCATCGGCCCGTAATAGGGATTGGAGGCGGCGTTGCAGACCAGCACGTCGATCCGCCCCAGCTGCCGGCGTGTCTCGTTGACCAGTTCCTGCAGCGCCTCCTTGGACGAAATGCTCGCCGCGACCGCGATCGCCGCGTCCGGATGCGCCGCGTTGATCCCGTCCGCGACCTCCTGGCAGGCGTCGAGATTGCGCGAGGAGATCACCACCTTCGCGCCCTGCGCGGCCAGCGCCTCGGCGATCGCCCTGCCGATGCCCCGCGACGAGCCGGTGACGATCGCGACCTTGCCGGTGAGATCGAAGAGATTTGCTGTCACGCCTTCATTCTCCTTCTCGTCATCCCGGACTTGATCCGGGATCCATGAACACCCGCCGGCGAGAACTCACGCTGTCCGTGTTCATGGATCCTGACTTTCGTCAGGATGACGGTTCA
>DATINU010000399.1:0-2266 GCA_035473955.1 Allosphingosinicella sp. | reverse complement strand
GTCGGAGGCCAGGAAATACCCGGCCGTCCCCGAGACCGTGCATATAGGATGGGGCCGCGTTCGGTACCACTAAAGACTGAGGCACTTCCCGCGGACCTCCGCCGCATCGTATAGAGACAATATCATGTCAATACGCCGTCTGCCCGAGCATCTGGTCAACCGCATCGCCGCGGGTGAAGTGGTGGAAAGACCGGCCAGTGCGTTGAAAGAGCTGATCGAGAATGCGATCGACGCCGGCGCGACGCGGATTTCGGCGACGCTGGCGCAAGGCGGGATAGAGCGGATCGAGGTGGCCGACGACGGCTGCGGGATGGCCAAGGAGGAGATCGCGCTGGCGCTGGAGCGGCACGCGACCTCGAAGCTGCCCGAGGCCTTATGGAATGAGGGGGCGATCGAGGCGGTGACGACGCTCGGTTTCCGCGGCGAGGCCCTGCCGTCGATCGCCAGCGTGGCGCGGGTGACGATCGAAAGCCGGGTGCGGGGCGCGGACGGCTGGTCGCGCGTGGTCGATAACGGCAAACTGGCGGAGGAAGGGCCGGCGGCGCTGCCTCCGGGGACGCGGGTCACGGTCGAGGCGCTGTTCGCCAGGGTGCCGGCGCGGCGCAAGTTCCTGCGCTCGGCGCGGAGCGAATATGCGGCCTGCCTCGATGTCGTGAAGCGCCTCGCCATGGCGCGGCCGGATCTCGGCTTCACGCTGGAGCATGACGGGCGGCGCACGCTCCACGTCCAGCCCGGCGAGGACGGCCCGGCGCGGGTCGCGGGGCTGACCGACCGGGAGCTGGCCGCGAACAGCCTGGCGATCGACTATGTACGCGGGCCGGCGCGGCTCGGCGGGGTGGCGGGGCTTCCCACGTTCAACCGCGGCGTCGCCGATCATCAATATCTGTTCGTCAACGGCCGTCCGGTGAAGGACCGGCTGCTGATCGGGGCGGTGCGGGCCGCCTATCAGGATCTGCTGGCGCGCGACCGGCATCCGGTGCTGGCCCTCTTCATCGAGCTTCCGGGCGACGAGATCGACGTCAACGTCCATCCGGCCAAGACCGAGGTCCGCTTCCGCGATCCCGGCAACGTCCGCGGGCTGATCGTCGGCGGGCTCAGGCACGCGCTCGACGAGGCCGGGCACCGCTCGGCGCAGCGGCCGAGCGCGGCGGCGCTGGGCAATTGGCAGAGCGAACCGGCGCGCAGTCCGAGCTTCCCGCTGCCGACGCCGGGGCAGGCGACAGTCTGGGACCGGCACCAGACCTACGCCGCGCCGCTGCAGGCGCGGGCCGAGGCGGCGGTCGAGGCCGTGCCGCAGGCGCAAAGCTTCCCGCTCGGCGTTGCCCGGGGGCAGGTCGCCGCCACCTATATCGTCGCCGAGGCGGAGGACGGGCTCGTCCTCGTCGACCAGCATGCCGCGCATGAGCGGCTGGTGCTGGAGCGGATGCGCCGGGCCATGGCCAATGGCGGCGTCGCCACCCAGGCTTTGCTGCTCCCGGAAGTGGTCGAGCTGGACGAGCCCGCCTGCGACCGGATCGAAGCGCGGCTCGGGGAGCTGGCGGAAATGGGGCTGGAGCTGGAGCGGTTCGGGCCGCGCGCGATCCTGGTCCGCGCCACCCCCGCCATGCTCGGCGCGGGCGACGTGAAGGGTCTGGTCACCGACCTCGCCGATGAGCTCGCGGCCTTCGATTCCGCACTGAGCCTCAAGGAAAAGCTCGATCTGGTGGCCGCGACCATGGCCTGCCACGGTTCGGTCCGCGCCGGCCGCATCCTCTCGGTCGCCGAGATGAACGCCTTGCTTCGCGAGATGGAGGTGACCCCGCATTCGGGCCAGTGCAACCACGGCCGCCCGACCTGGGTGAAGCTCGCCCATGGCGACATCGAGAAATTGTTCGGGCGGAAATGATCGCGTCGGGCGAATTCGAGACCGTGGCCTGGGCCTATAGCCAGTCCGAGACCGCCGTCCTGCTGTCGCGCCTCGCGCATGAGGATATCCATATCCTCCCCGTCAGCCGGCATCATGTGAGCGTCGACTATCCGATCACCCTCGCGCTCGGCGGGGTCACGATCATGGTCCATCATGAAGAGGCCGAGCGGGCGCGGCAGCTGCTCGCAGGGATCGACCGGACACCGTTTGCGGGGCGCATCTTCAGCGACAATCGCTGGCTCGATTGCCTGATCATGCTGATCCTGTTCGTGGGCGGCCTGTTTCTGGCGCCAGCCCGCATTCCGGCCCATTTCGTCGCGCCCCAGACGGCCGCGAGACGCGCCGACTAGGGGAAACGCG
>DATINU010000398.1:0-8009 GCA_035473955.1 Allosphingosinicella sp. | reverse complement strand
CCGGTTGCAAGGGTGCGAGCTCGGCCGTGGCGGTGGGATCGCGCCATTCCGTCCCGGCCAGGCGCGGCTGCGGTGCCTCATAGGTGTAGGTATAAGGATCGTAGGGCTCCGGAGGGCCGCAATTGTCGCCGCAGGCGATCGCCCGCGCCTCGGCGCCCTGCTGCCAATCATAGGCCTGGTAATAAGCAGGCTGGGCCGGTTGGCGCTCGCGCCCGTCCACGGCCCGTACCGGCGGCGGCGCGCCCTCGAAATAGAGCGGGTTGATCGCGCCGATCGCGCTCTGGCCGAGCGTGACGCCGGCGATCCCGGCGACGAGCACCGCGAGCGAAAGGGTAAGCAGGCCGGACGAGCGATTGAGCAGCATGCGCGGAAAACGAAGCCGGCGTCGCACCGTTCCCCATTTTCCTCTGAAGCTCACGGCAATTCCCGTGCCGCGGCGAGGACCTCCTCGGCGTGGCCGGCCACGCGGACCTTGCGCCAGATCCGCGCCACCGTCCCGTCATGGTCGATCAGGAAGGTCGCGCGGTCGATCCCCATATATTTGCGGCCGTACAGGCTCTTCTCGCCCCAGACCCCGAACGCCTCGCAGACGCTGCCGTCCAGATCGGAGGCGAGCTTCACCTTGAGGCCGTATTTGCCCGCAAACTTGGCGTGGCTCTTGGGATCGTCCTTCGAGACGCCGAGGATCCACGTCCCCGCCTTCTCGAACGCCTCCGCCAGAGCGGTGAAATCCTGCGCCTCGCGGGTGCAACCGGAGGTATCGTCCTTGGGGTAGAAGTAGAGGACGAGCTTGTTCCCCCTGAAATCGGCGGGGCTCAGCGTTGTGCCGTCCATCCCCGTCAGGGTCACGTCGGGTACCGGATCGCCTTCACTCAGCATCGGAATCCTCCAGGGGGATAGTTACTAGTAACTGTCCCCATTCGCGCAAGCGCCTATCGCTCCGCGCCGGACACCGCCTGCCAGAGCGCGCGGACGGTCATGCGGGCCGCATCGTGCGCGGCGACCAGGGCCTCCCAATCCGGCAAGCCGCAGGCGCGCGCCACCAGCGGCCGGCTCGCCTCCGGCGGGATGGCCGAGCTCGGCGACACCAGCCGGAGGATGACGAGGATGCGGGTAAGGAGCCGGAGCGCCGGATCGATCTCCGCACTCACCAGCCCCGCCTCATGCAGCGCCGCCAGCGCCACCTCCAGATGCGGATCGAGCCCGATCCGATGGCCGAGCTGCAATACGTGCGCCGCGAATTCGAGGTCGACCAGCCCGCCCGCGCCCAGCTTGATGTCATAAGGGCCGCCGGGCGGCTTGTGACGGTTCATATCGGCGCGCATCGCCGCCGCGTCGAAGACCAGCTTCGCCGGATCGCGCTCCCGCCGCAGCGCCCGGTCCACGATCTCGCGCAAGGCCGCCCGCCCCGCCGCCGAGCCGTAGACCGGGCGCCCCCGGGTCAGCGCCATATGTTCGTAGGTCCAGGCCTGGCCCTGCTGATAGGCATCGAAGCTTTCCAGGCTGATCGCCAGCAGCCCGTCCTTGCCCGACGGGCGCAGCCGCGTGTCGACGTCGTAGAGCGGCCCGGCCGCGGTCGCGACCGACAAGGCGGCGGTGACGCGCGGCGCCAGCCGGTTGAAATAGTCGGTCGCGCGCAGCGGCTTCGGCCCGTCCGATTCATTTTCGTGGCTGCCGCTGAACAGGTAGACGAGGTCGAGATCGGAGGCGTGGGTCAGCGCCTCCCCGCCGAGCCGGCCGAGGCCGAGGATGAGAAGCTCCGAGCCGGGCACCTTGCCGTGCGCCGCCTCGAATTCCGCGATCGTGGCATCGGCCAGCACCCCGATCGCCGCCTCCGCGATCCGCGAATAGCCTTCGGTCACTTCGAGCGGATCGGTATGCGCCGCGACGAGCTGGACTCCCAAGGCGAAACGCCGCTCGTTGACCCGCCGCCGGACCCGATCGAGCAGCAGCTGATAATCCTCGCCGGCCCGGTCGGCGCGGGCGAAATCCTCGATCAGCGCGTCCACCTGCGCGGCAGGCGCGAAGGCGCTGGCGTCGAGCAGGCCGTCGAGCAATTGCGGCCGCCGTCCCAATTGCTCGGCGAGCGCCGGGGCGTGGGCGAGGATCGCGGCGAGATGATCGGCGAGTCCGGGCCGCGCCTCCAGCAGCCGGTAGAAATTGACCCCCGTGGGCAGGCTGAGGATCAGATCGTCGAACCGGTTCAGCGCCCGCATCGGATCGGGCGAGGCACCGAAAGCGGCGATCAGCTCCGGCAGCATCGCCTCGAAGGCCTCGCGCGCCGCGTTGGTCCGGAGCGAGCGCACCTTGCCCGAGCGCCAGCCGTCGATCCTGATCCGCGCCGCTTCGGCCTCGGCGAAGCCCACCTCGGCCAGCGCCGCTTCGAGGTGCGCCGCATTGACGGGAAGCCGCGCCCCTTCGGTCGCCGCCAACGTGTCGTAGATGGCGGCAACCCGCTCGACCTGGGGCCGGAGCAAGGCGAGCAAAGCCTCGCCATCCGCGAGTCCATGCAGCCGGGCTACGGCGTCCAGCGCTTCGGCATCGGCGGGCAGGCTGTGCGTTTGGCGGTCATCGACCATCTGCAGCCGGTGTTCGATGGTGCGCAGCGTGCGGTAGGCCTCGGCCAGCGCCGCGGCGTCTTCGGCCGCCACGTGCCCCGCCTCCGCCAGGGCCGCCAGCGCGTCCAGCGTCGCCGGCGCGCGCAGGGCCGGATCGCGGCCGCCGTGGATCAGCTGGTGGATCTGGGCGAAGAACTCGATCTCGCGAATCCCGCCATGGCCGCGCTTCACGTCGTAGCCGGGGCCCAGAGCCTGGCCTTGGGCATAGTGATCGCGGATTCGCCGGGTGATCGAGCGGATCTCGGCGATCGCCCCGAAATCGAGCGAGCGCCGCCAGACGAAGGGATGGATCGCGTCGAGGAAATACCGGCCGAGCGCGGCATCGCCGGCTGCGGCCCGCGCCCGGATGAACGCCGCCCGTTCCCAGGGCAAGGCCGAGGATTCGTAATAGGAGATCGCCGCATTGACCGGCAGCGCGATGGGCGTCACTTCGGGAGAAGGCCTCAGGCGCAGATCGACCCGGAAGGCATAGCCGTCCCCGGTGCGCTTCTGCAGGATTTCGGTAACTCGCTGGGCGATCCGCAGCGCGGCCTGATCGGGCTCCTCCCGCTCCTTCCGCGGCAGGGTCTCAGGATCGTAGAGATAAATGAGATCGACATCGGAGGAATAATTGAGCTCGCGCCCGCCGAGCTTGCCGAGCGCGATCACCGCGAATCCTTTGACCTCCGCCGCCGGCGTCCGTTCGGCGATGGCGGCGGCGAGCGCCCGTTCCAGCACATGATCGGCGAGGCCGGAAAGTCGCCCGGTCACCGCTTCGAGCGTCAGCAGCCCCGCCAGATCGCCGATCCCGAGCGCCAGTGCATAGCCGCTCCGCATCCGTCGAACGGCTGCCATCACGTCCGTATCGTCCGAGGCCGCGGCGCCGAGCGCCATCTCGAGGTCCCCCGCCGCCAGCGCTTCCGCCACCTCGGGCAGCCGTTTGCGCTGGAAATCGAGGAAGGGCGAGCCGGCCCGAGCGCGGGCCAGCGCCTCGTTCATCGCCGCCTTGGTTTCCGTGTCCGGCATACAACGAGCTGCCCCCGAATCCCGTCCGGCGGCGCAAATTTTGCAACCGGACCGACAAACATACGTTAATCCCCCCGTGCAGGAATGGAATTCGAGAATGAAGGCGATGGCCGACAATTCATCCCGGCGGTACGTGAAGGTGGCCCCCCCCACCATTCACGCCGGCGTGGGCGATGCGCTGCGCCAGGCCTATCGGCTCGACGGCGAGCAGCGCTCGCTCGACGCCTTCCGCGATCTTCTCGCCCGCCTCGATTAGGCTTCGTCCGGATCCTCACCGCCGGTCGGGTCGCGGTCGCGGCTGAGTTCGTCCACTTCATCCATGATCGTCTTCAGCGGGCCATGGCCGCCGGGGGTGCTGTGCGAGCGGCGCGAGGGTAATTTGCCCTCGTTGAGCAGCGCTTCGAGCGCCACCCGCCCGCGGGCCACCCGGCTCTTGATCGTGCCGACCGCGCAGCCGCAAATCTCGGCCGCCTCCTCATAGGCGAAGCCGCCCGCGCCGACCAGAATCAGCGCCTCGCGCTGCGGCTGCGGCAGATGGAGCAGCGCCCGCTGCATATCGCCGAGTTCGATATGCCGATCCTGGCTGGCCGGCGCGGCGAGCAGCTTGGAGGCGGTCAGCTCGTCCCATTCGCCCTTGAAGCGGGCGCGGCGCATCTGGCTGAGGAAGAGGTTGCGCAGGATGATGAAGGTCCAGGCGCGCATGTTGGTGCCGGCCTGAAACCGGTTCCGCGCCGCCCACGCCTTGAGCAGGGTCTCCTGCACGAGATCGTCGGCGAGATCGCGGCTGCCCGAGAGCGAACGCCCGAACGCGCGCAGGTGCGGGATCACTTGGGCGAGTTGATCCTTGAATTCGTCGTCGGGCAGCGGTGCCCAATCGGCCGCGCGCCCTGCGTCGTCTCCCGTCTTTGCCGGCTCTTCGCTCAAAGCTGCACACGCCCCGTAGTCAGAGGATCACCCATGGCGCCAGGCCGGCGCCGCTATCGTCCGGGTAGATAGAAGTTACTGCCAGACAAGCAACACGACAACGAACGCGATGACAACCAGCGCCAGCCCCCAGACGAGGATGTAGCGGGTCATATGCGGGGTCGATCCCGCGCGCGCCTCGGTCGTGCTGATATGCTGCTCGCCGTCGTCCATGGCCGTACCGATCTTTCGAAGTTCCATTCGTTACGGCAACGCGCCCCGTTGGGTGGGGTTCCTTCGCTTCGTCAGGCCGGAACCGTCGCCGTATCGAAGAACAGGGCCTGGGCGATCTGCGCCTTCACGGTCGAGCGTTGGAACGGCTTCGTGATCAGGAAGGTCGGCTCGGGCCGCTCCCCGGTCAGCAAACGCTCGGGAAAGGCGGTGATAAAAATCACCGGCACCGAGAATTCGGCGAGGATGTCCTTCACCGCGTCGATCCCCGAACTGTCGTCGGCGAGCTGGATGTCGGCGAGCACCAGCCCGGGCCGGTTCGCCAGCGCCTGCGCCACCGCCTCGTCGCGGGTGACCGCGACGCCGGTGACGTTATGGCCGAGATCGCGGACGATGGTCTCAATATCCATGGCGATGATCGGCTCGTCCTCGATGATGAGCACGTCGGCGCGGGTCTGCCGCTCGATTTCCGAAAGCGCCTCGGCGACCAGATTTTCGACCTCCTCGCCCGACGCCCCGATCAGATAGCCGGCATCTTCGGGCGTGAAGCCTTCCATGGCGGTCAGCAGCAAGGCCTGGCGGGACAGCGGCGTGATCCGCGAGAGCCGGGCCTGAGCGATCCCCTCCGGCGCTTCGGGATGGGCATGGCCGGGCTCCTCCTCGACGTTCGCCGAGGACCAGATGGCATGGAAGGTGCGGTAGAGGCCGAGCCGGGGATCGACGTCGCGGGGGAAATCTTCCGGGGCCGCGACGATGGCTTCGAGGGTCGCCCGCACGAAGGCGTCGCCATGTTCCTGGGTGCCCGTGAGCGCGCGGGCGTAGCGGCGAAGGAAGGGAAGGTGCGGGGCGAGGTCCTGGCCTAGCGACATAATCGATGCGACTCCTCAAAAAACCAACGGGCCTATCGGTCGCGCGGCCAAGGATTGCAAGCCGTGACGGTCGCGCAACGAAGAGGAAAAGGCGGCCCCGCCCCATCCTCGCCTCAGACTGGAACAATCGTCGGAGTTTTTTGTTTCCAAAGCTCACGCGGCGCGCTTAATCACGCCGCCAGATCGTGCGTCTGATCAGTGGGGACGGCCGGTACCGGGGCTTCTCTGACAGGCTTGGGGAGATGCGGCGGCATTTTTGCCGAGGGGTGAACGAATTTGTCCGATTCCAGTGAGAAGAAAAAAATGGACCGCTCCCCCGAACGCCGCCTCGGCAAGCGCGCCGAAGGCAATGACGTCGGCAACGCCCTGAAATCGGTCTACGATCGCACCCTCAACGAGGCGATCCCGCCCGATTTGCTCGATTTGCTCGGCAAGCTCGACTGAGCCAGGCGGCGCGATGAGTTCCAGCGCCGCACCCCCGATTCAGATTCCGTCGCGCTGGGACCGGCTTTCGACCGGGCTCAAGATGTGGATCATCCTGTCGATCGGCCTGCTGCCGCTCGGCATCATCGCGGTCATGGCCTCGGTGGAAAACGCGCGCAACAACGGCGAGAAGGCCGAGGTCGAGGCGCGCGCCTTGCTCGCCACCCACGTTCAGCGCTTCACTTTGTCGCTGGCCCGCAATGCGGTGATGCTGCGCACCGCGCGCGATTCGCTGCTGGTCAGCGGCGATCCCGACGCGATCTGCACGCGTACGCTGGCGCGGCTCGGCCAGCCGCCGAGCACGCCCGGCGCGTTCGCGCTCTACGGCACCGATCCCATTCCCCGCTGCCAGACGCCGGGCTTCGTCGTCCCGCCGCCACGCCCGGGCGAGGGCCAGGCGGGCCGCGCCCTGATCGCGGCCGATCGGGCGGTGCTCGATATCTTCCTGTACGGGCCGGACGGCACGCTCGACGGCGTCGCCGAATATCGCGCGGAGGAGCTGGCGCGGGTGGTCGGCACGCCCGAAGTGCCCGGCGACTTCGCGGTCGAGCTGGTCATGGGCGAGCGCGTCCTCCCCTTGCGCGAGCGCAGCGGCAACGGACCCGAAGCCTCGGCCGAGCAGAGCTTCGCCAACGGCGATTACGCGCTGCGCATCCGCAACGCGGTCGCGCCGATGAGCCCCAGCGAGATCGTCGCGATCCTGGCCCCGGTCCTGATGTGGCTCTGGGCCTCGCTGATCGGCTGGTTTCTGGTGCAGAATCTGCTGCTGCGGCCGCTCCGCCGGATGGAGCGCGTGATCGCCGCCTACCGGCCAGGCGACATCGCGCTCGACGTCCCGACCTTGCGCACCCCGGCGCAGGAGATCGGCGAGCTCGGCCAGGCCTTCGCCCGGATGACGCAGACCGTCGCCACGCACGAGGGCGAAATGGAGGCGGCGGTCGCCCGGCAGACGCGGCTGGTCCGCGAGGTCCATCACCGCGTCAAGAACAACCTCCAGGTCGTCGCGTCCCTGCTCAATCTGCACGCCCGCGGCGCCGCCGGCGAGGAGGCCGCCGCCGCTTATGCCTCGATCCAGCGCCGGGTCGATGCGCTCGCCGTCGTCCACCGCAACCATTTTGCGGAGCTCGAGGAAAATCGCGGCGTCGCCCTGAAGCCGCTGATTTCCGAACTCTCCTCGAACCTGCGCGCCACCGCGCCGGCGCGTGCGGCGGGCATGCAGATCCGGCTCGACGTCGCCTCGGTCCACGTCACCCAGGACGTCGCCGTCTCCGTCGCCTTCCTGGTCACCGAAATCGTCGAATTCGGCATGCTCTGCGGCGCGGCCACGGTCTCCGTCGCGCTGGATCGGGAGGACGGGGGTACGGCCCGTCTCTCGGTCGAGGCGGACAGCCTCGCCGGCCAGGTCGAATGCGATGAGGCGCTCGCCGACCGCTTCGAAAGGATTATCACCGGCCTCGCCCGCCAGCTCCGCTCGACGCTCGAGCGCGAGCCCGAAAGCGGCGGCTACGCGATCCGGATCGCCATCCTCGACGATTAGGGTCCGTACGCGATCCCGGCGGTGGCCCCGATCGGGTACGGACCTATTGGCCTACTGCCCTTCGGCCGGCGCCTGTCCCTCCGGCGTGCATTGCCAGGCAAAGCGCGCGCTGCTCTGATTCTCGCGCGTCGCCGTGCACGTGGCCCGGCCTTCGTTCCCCGCGCCGTCCACGACGACCATGGAGCCGGTCATGCGGCTGTCGTCGACCCGGGTGAGTTCGATCTCACGGACCTGGCCACCCTGCTGGGTGATGCTCTCGCGAATCGTGCCTTCCATCTGGTCGAGGACGCGCTGGTCGACCGCCGGGTTGCATTGCCAGTCATAATAGCTGGAGCCCTTGCTGGGATTGAGCGTCGCCGTGCA
>DATINU010000397.1:0-3826 GCA_035473955.1 Allosphingosinicella sp. | reverse complement strand
AGGAGATGCTGTGGCTGCCCACGCGGGGGGTGGTGAGCTTCGCCTCGGGGGCGGAGGCCTTCGTCTATTCGGCGGCGGCGGGGGAGAAATTGCGCGGGCCCGAACATCATTTCGCCTGGTGCGACGAGCTGGCGAAATGGGAGAAGGGCGAGATCGCCTGGGACAATCTGATGATGGGGCTGCGCAAGGGCGAGCGGCCGCGCACGATCGTGACCACGACGCCGCGCTCGACCGCCCTGCTGCGGCGGGTGCGGGCGCTGCAGGGGTGCGTCGAGACGGGCGGGACGATGGACGAGAATGTGCATCTGGCGCGGGCGGTGCGCGACTGGGCGATCGAGACTTATGGCGGCACGCGGCTCGGGCGGCAGGAGCTGGACGGCGTGCTGTTCGACGCGCCGGAAGGGGCGTTGTTTCCGCGCGAGATCCTGGAGAAGGCGCGAGTGGCGGCCTTCGCGCCGCCGGTGGCGGGGGTGCGGGTGAAGGAGCCCGAGGGGCCTTATCTCAATCGGGGGGTGGGGCGGGCCCTGGCGCGGCTGGCGCCGGAATTGAGGCGCGTGGTGGTGGGGGTCGATCCGCCGGCAAAGGCGGCGGGCGATGCCTGCGGGATCGTGGTGTGCGGACTGGGGGCGGACGGCGTCGCCTATGTGCTCGACGACCGTTCGGTGGCGGGCCTCAGGCCCGAAGGCTGGGCGCGGGCGGTCGCGGCGGCGGCCGAGGCATGGGATGCGGACCGGGTGATCGCCGAGCAGAATCAGGGCGGCGACATGGTGGAAAGCGTGCTTCGCGCCGCCGATTGCGCGCTGCCGGTGAAGCTGGTCAGCGCCAGCCGGGGCAAGGCGGCGCGGGCCGAGCCGGTGGCGGCGCGCTTCGAGAAAAGGCTGGCGCGGCTCGCCGGGCGGTTTCCCGAACTGGAGGACGAGCTGGCGGGGCTGACGCTGGCCGGGGGCTATGAAGGGCCCGGGCGATCGCCGGACCGGGCGGACGCGATGGTTTGGGCGATGACGGAGCTGATCCGGCCGCGGCCGGAGCCGGGCATCCGGCGGCTCTAGCGGTCGTGCTTGTCCGCGCGGCGTTTGCCGAAGAGGAGGGCGCGCTCCATGCGGGTGCGCGACGCGTCGTAATAGGCGCGCAGGAACAGGTAATCCTCCTCGCCGTCATAAGGCAGATCGAGCTTGGCCCGGATCGCGTCGGCGACGGTGGCGATCTTGTCGTAATGGCCTTCGCGCAGGACGCGTTCGAGCGTCTGCAGCTCGTAGGCGCCGTAGACGTCGAGCTGCGCCTCGGTGAAGCGCGACGCCGGCGCCGCCACGGCGGGGGCACCGGTCGGGGAATCGGCGGCGTAGCGGAACAGGTCGACGCTGAGCTGCTTCTTAGGCGCGGCGATCACCCAGGTGCCGGCGAGCAGATCGCCGACCCGCATCCGGTCCTTGTTGAAGAGCGGGAAGAAGGCAAACACGCCGGTCCAGACCAGGCCGGCAAGGGTCCAGCCGGCGCTGACCCCCTGGGCGCTGCCGTCGAGCAGGAAGGAGAGGGGGAGGAAGAATTCGATCTCGCGGGTGAGGTTGCGGACGATGACCCGGTCCGCGGTCAGCCGCTCGCCGCTGCGCGCGACCACGCGAAGGCCGCAGGCGCGCTTGCCGAAGGTGGCGGCGCGGGGGCCCATCTCCAGCAGGATGAAATAGCAGCTGCGGATCAGGAACCAGCCGATCAGGCCGAGGATGAGGACGAGCTCCATCCCCGGCTGGCCGAGATTGGCGACCAGCATGAAGAGGAGGACGAGGACGAGGATCATGGCCAGCACCATGCCGCCCATGATCATCAGATCGACCATGAAGGCGGCGAAGCGCTGGCCGGCGTCGGCGAGCTTCAGGCTGAGATCGACGCCCTCGGGCGTGACCAGGCTGCGCTGGCGGGGCGCGTCGGCGCCGCGCTTGATGACGATCTCAGCCATCGGCGCGCCGCCGGGGCAGGTAGTAATAGACGCACCACAAGAAGAGCATCGACAGGCCGATCGCGTAGCGGGGCAGATCGGTCAGCACCAATTGCCGGCCGAAGCCTTCGAGCAAGCCGGCGAAGAGCAGCATGATGATGACGCCGCCCATCACCAAAGCCGCCGAACGGCCGCTCTCCGCGGCGGCGGCGAGGCGGCTGCGCTCGCCCGGGAAGACCACCGCCCAGCCGATCCTGAAGCCCGCCGCGCCGGCAAGGACGATCGCGAAAATCTCGGTCGAGCCGTGGATGATCAGCCAGCCGCCGAGCTCGAAGCCCAGCCCGTGCGAGGCGTAGAGCGCGAAGAAGGCGCCCATCATCGCGCCCGTGTAGAGGATGAGGAGGGCGGTCGGCAGGCCGAAGGCGAAGCCGAGCGCGAAGGCGAAGATCGCGACCCGGCTGTTATGGGTGAAGAGGAAGGTCGCGAAGGTGCTGAGCCCGGCATGGGTGTCGTAGAGCGTGGCGCGAAGCGCCTCGCGCGAGGCGGTGAAATTGCGGTCTCCGGCCAGGCCTTCGGGGACGAAGGCGCCGAACCAGCCGGGCTCCGCCGTGACGAGCAGATAGCCGGCGGCGACGCCGATCACGAAGAAGAGCATGGAGACGGCGGTCTCGCGCCAGAGATTGCGCACCGCCGCCGGCCAATCCTGCGCGAAGAAGGCGCCGAGCCGCTTCCAGGGCGAGGTGCGCACCCCGTAGACGAAGAAATAGGCGCGCGCGCAGAGCGTCTCCAGATAGGTGATCAGCTCGTGATCGAGCGAAATCTCGCGCGCGACCGAGAGCGAGGAGAGGGCGCCGCGATAGAGGATGGGGAGGGCCAAGAGATCATCGTCCTCGAGCCGCTTGACGCCGCTTTTCTCGGCCTCGGTCAAAATCTCCTCGAGCCGCCACCATTCGTGCTCGCGGGCCTCGCGGAAGCGGCGGGAATCGGTCAGCGCGGTCACAGCAGGCTCCGCCGCTTGAGATCGAGATAGGCGTTGACGAGCGCGGGCCCGGCCTCGGCCCCGGCGGCCTCGACGACGTGGACGCCGAGATGGCGCAGGCGCATGATCACCAGCCGCCGTTCGCGCAGCAAAGCCGCGGCGGTGACCGCGCGGCTGACGTCGTCGGGCTCGACCGGCTCGACCCCGGCGAAGCTCTCCAGCTCCTCGTCGCGCAGCACGACGAAGAGGACGAGGTGGCGTTTCAGCAGGGTGCCGACCGCGCTCAGCATCAGCTCGGCGTTGATCGTGTCGGTGAACTCGGTGAAGACGACGATCAGCGAGCGGCGCTGCAGCTCGGCGGTCAGCGTCGCCAGCGCCAGCGTGTAGTTGGTCTCGCTCGCCGAATAGTCGATCCCCGCCGCGACCCGCTGCAGCATCGAAAAGGCGCGCGGGCCGGAAATGGGCTGGCTGACCGCGCGCGGCTGCGAATCGAAGCCGAACAGGCCGACGCGGTCGCCGTCCCGGAGCGCGACGAAGGCGGTGAGCAAGGCGGCCGACACCGCCCGGTCGATCCGCGGCACGCCTTCGACCGGCTCGCACATCGCCCGCCCCGCATCGAGCGCCATCACCACATTGTTGTTGCGCTCGGTGCGATATTCCTTGGCGGTCAGGCGGGTGTGGCGGGCCGATTGCTTCCAGTCGATCGCGCGCCGGTCCATGCCCTTGCGGAAATCGGCCAGCGATTCGAACTCCGCGCCTTCGCCGAGGTGGCGCTGCGCCTTGATCCCGAACATCGCCTCGCGGTTCACCATCTGCGCGCCGCCCTCGCGCAGCTGGCGGATATTGGGGGTGACCAGAACCTGGCCCGCAATGCCGAGCTGGCGCGGCTTCCAGACCAGGCGGAGCGGCGCGCGCCA
>DATINU010000396.1:0-3196 GCA_035473955.1 Allosphingosinicella sp. | reverse complement strand
CGGGCGGCGCGCCCGACCTCGAGGCGGACGACGGCGCCGATCCTTCGCCCGTGGCGCTGAAGGAGCAGGCGCTGGCCATCGAGGACGCGGCCCGCGCCGTTCCCGGCGTCACCAATTCGGAAGGGGCGAGCCTCAGCGCGGGCCGCACCGTGATCGCGCTGGCGACGAGCACCGGCTTCGCGCGCGGCCATTCCAGCAGCGGCTATATGAGCGCGGCGAGCGTGATCGCGGGCGAGGGCGGGGCGATGCAGCGCGATTATGCCAGCCACAATGTTCGTCACTATGCCGATCTGGATGTGGCCGAGGCGGTCGGGCGGCTGGCCGGGGAACGCGCCGTGAAGCGCCTGAATCCGGGCAAGCTCGCCAGCGGGACGATGCCCGTGATCTTCGATCCGCGCGCCGGCAACAGCCTGCTCGGCCACCTGGTGAGCGCGATGACCGGCCCCGGCATCGCGCGAAAGACCAGCTTCCTGCTCGGCCGCGAGGAGGAGGCGATCTTTCCGGAGACCATCGTTGTCGTCGACGACCCGCACCGGCGCCGCGGCTTGCGCTCCAAGCCGTTCGACGGCGAGGGGGTGGCGACGGCGCCCAGGCGGATCGTCGACGGCGGCAGATTGACCGGCTGGCTGCTCAACAGCGCCTCGGCCCGGCAATTGGGCCTCCAGACGACGGGACATGCAACGCGCGGCGGCAGCGGCGCCCCAGGCGCGGGCGGCACCAACGTCCATCTTGAACCCGGCACCTTAAGCCCGGCGGAACTGATCGCCGATATCGGAAACGGCCTCTACGTCACCGAGCTGATCGGCAGCGGCCTGAACCCCGTGACCGGCGATTACAGCCGCGGCGTCTCGGGCTTCATCATCGCCAACGGGGAGATCGCCGCAGCGGTCGCCGAAATCACGATCGCCGGCAACATCCTCGACATGTTCCGCACGCTGGCGGCCGCGAACGATCTGGAGCATCGGCGATCGGTGAACGTTCCCACGTTGCGGATCGAAGGGATGACCGTCGCCGGTGCTTGATGACATCGCCCGTATCGCCGAAGAGGCGGGCCGGATCGCGGCGGGGCGCTGCGACACCGGCTACAAGACCTGGGAGAAGGTGCCGGGCCACCCGGTCTGCGAAGTCGATCTCGAGGTCGATGCCTTTCTGAAGGCCGAGCTCGGCGCGCTCGATCCGGAAGCCGGCTGGCTTTCGGAGGAGACGGTCGACGAATCCGACCGGATCGAACGGGCGCGGCTCTGGGTGGTCGATCCGATCGACGGGACACGCGATTTCCTGCGCAACCGTCCCGGCTGGTGCGTTTCGATCGCGTTGGTCGAGGACCGCGTACCCGTGCTGGGCGCGCTGGCCGCGCCGATCCGGGGCGAGCTCTGGACCGCGGCCCGGGGCGAGGGGAGCTGGCGCAACGGTGCGCGGCTCAAGGTCAGCCCGCGGGCCGAACTGGCCGGCGCCCGGGTGCCCGCGGATCAATTGCCGAAGGTGGACGGCGATCTGGTTGCCGTCGCCAAGCCCAATTCGATCGCGCTCAGGATCGCGCTGGTCGCGGCGGGCGAAGCCGATCTGTTGGCGACGCTCAAATGGGGCTTCGAATGGGATATCGCGGCCGCCGCTTTGATCGCCGAGGAGGCGGGAGCGGCGGTGAGCGGCGCGCTCGGCCAGCCGCTGGCCTTCAACACCGCCTCGGGCGAGGCCTTCGGCGTGCTCGTCGCCACGCCGGGCATTCACGCCGCCGCGGTCGAACGCTTGCGCGAACGCGCGATGGCGGTGGTCTAAGCGGGAACCCGGTTCGTCGAATCGGACCTTCGCCTTCCGCTCCCATTTGCGCTATCCTCCGGCAAAGGCGTGCCGAGAGGATCGACGATGGTGGGCAATTTACGTTTATGGGCGGCCGGCGCCGTGCTTGCCGCCATGACCGCGCCGCTGCTGGGCCAGGATCAGCCCGTCACCGGCACGCGCCTTCCGGATCAGCAGCAGGCCGAGACGCTGGACTACCGGACCGATATGACGACGCGGATGACCGTCCCGGTCAATATCGGCGGCGAGGGGCCCTACAGGTTCGTCGTCGACACCGGCGCCGAGCGTACCGTCATTTCGAGCGAGCTGGCCCGCGACCTGGCGCTCGGCGCGGGCCGCGACGTCATGGTCCATTCGATGACCGAGGTCAGCCGGATCGCGACCGTGCGGATCCCGGGCCTGCAGATCGGCCGCCGCACCGTCAACAATATCGAGGCGCCGGCGCTCGCCCACCGCAATCTCGGCGCCGCCGGCATGCTCGGCGTCGACAGCCTGCAGCAGCAGCGTGTCGTCTTCGATTTCCGCCGCGAGGAGATGACGATCACGCCGTCGCGCCGTGCCGAGCGGATTTGGCCCGAGGGCAGCATCGTCGTCACCGGCCGCCGCCTGTACGGCCGGCTGGTGCTGGTCGATGCGCGGGTGGATGGCGAGCCGGTCTGGGTGATCGTCGATACCGGCTCGCAGGTGACGGTCGCCAATTCGGCGCTGCGCGAGCGCCTGAGGCGGCGCGAGCGGCTCGGCACGCTCTATCCGATCCAGCTGACCAGCATCACCGGCGGCACCGTCCAGGCCGAATATGGCGTGACCCGTCTGATCAAGATCGGTGGCGTCGACATCCGCGATCTGCCGATCGCCTTCGCCGACGTCCATCCTTTCCGCCAGCTGCATTTGACCGACCGGCCGGCGCTGCTGCTCGGCATGGACGCGCTCAGGCTGTTCGACCGGGTCTCGGTCGATTTCGCCAACCGCCGGGTGCGCATCCTGCTGCCCGAGGATTCGCAACTCATTCCCGACACGCGGATGGCCGCGGCGCCGGGCATCGCCCGCGGCCGCTAGGCGAACACTTCCGCGGTCATCGAACCCTGATCGAGCTCGCGGTAGATGCCGGCGGGCACCAGCACGCAGAGCAAGGCAAGCGGCAGGCTGATCGCCAGGGCGATGACGATACCGGCGGTCTGCTGGCCGGGGACCGCGGCGGGATCGCCGAGGGCCGCGGGATTTCCGAAGCTCGCGACGCCGGCGCCGATGGCGAGCGTCAGGGCAAAGGCGATCAGCAGCAGCGAAAAGCCGATCAGCCCGAGATAGCGGAAGATCGCCCATTCCTCTTCCCAGGTCAGCCGCCAGGATTCGGCGATCGCGCCGAACAGGTTGAAGCTGCGCCGCTCGGCCATGATCGGCA
>DATINU010000395.1:0-6113 GCA_035473955.1 Allosphingosinicella sp. | reverse complement strand
AACGGCCTCGCCGACGGCGCCGATGCCCGGCTTGCCTTCGGCGCCTGGCTGGGGCTCGATCCGTCGCGGCGGCTGTTCGCCTGCGCCGGGCTCGATCTGGCGGAGCAGCAGGCGGCGGCGGCGCGGCCGGGCTTTCGCGCGCGCCCGCTGACGGGGATGCGGCTCTCGGCGTCGTTCGACGTGCGGGTCGAGACCACCGTCACCCACAATGTGCTCGCGATCCTGCCGGGCACGCGGCACGCCGACGAATATTTCATCTACACCGCGCATTGGGACCATATGGGCCGGGGCCGTCCCGATGCGTCCGGCGACACGATCTACAACGGCGCGCTGGACAATGCCGGCGGGGTGGCGGGGCTGCTGGAGCTGGCGCGGGTGTTCGCGGCCGGGCCGCGGCCGGAGCGCTCCATCCTCTTCATCGCGACGACGCTCGAGGAGAGCGGGCTGCTCGGCGCCGAATATTATGCCGCGCATCCGCTCTACCCGCTCGAGCGGACGGTGGGCGGGATCAACATGGACGCGGTCAACCTGTTCGGGCCGACGGCCACGATGGAAGTGACCGGCCTGGGCAAGACGGCTCTCGAGGATTATCTGCAGGCCGAGCTGGCCGCGACCGGGCGCCGGATGCAGGACGATCCGAACAGCGTCGTCGGTTTCTATTACCGCTCCGACCACTTCCCCTTCGTGAAGCGGGGCGTGCCTTTCCTTTTCGCCGGATCGGGCTGGGACCTGGCGGAACGGAGCCCGCTCGGCACGCGCTTCCACCAGCCGTCCGACCAATGGGGATCCGAGTTGAACTTCGACTCGGCGGCGCGGGACATGGCCCTCTATTACCGGATCGGCCTGCGCCTAGGCAATTCGCGCGATTGGCCGGGCTGGCGCCCCGGCGCCGAGTTCGGCCCGCTCCGCGCCGCCAGCGACGCCGCCCGGCGCTAATCGTTGCGCCCGACCGACGGGATCATCCGTCGGCACGCTTTGCGCTCGCCACGGGCGGAAATAGCGGATAGGGGCGTAACGATGGCTAACGTCCCGCATAAGCAGGAAAAATCCTTGAGCGGGGTGAGCGGCGACCGGCGGTTTCAGCTGCTCGTCGAGGCGGTCAGGGATTATGCCATCTACCTGCTCGACGCGGACGGGCATGTCGCCAGCTGGAATTCGGGCGCGCAGCGCTTCAAGGGCTATATCGCCGACGAGATCCTCGGCTCGCATTTCTCGCGTTTCTACACTGAGGAAGACCGGGCGGAGGGCGTCCCCTGGCGGGCGCTGCGCATCGCCGCCGAGGAAGGCAAGTTCGAAGCCGAGGGCTGGCGGGTCCGCAAGGACGGCTCGAACTTCTGGGCGAGCGTCGTCATCGATCCGATCCGCGACGAGGACGGCGTCCTGCTCGGCTACGCGAAGATCACCCGCGACATGACCGAGCGCCGCCGCGCGCAGCAGGAGCTGGACGCGGCGCGGGAGGAGCTGGCGCAGGCGCAGAAGATGGAAGCGGTCGGGCGCCTCACCGGCGGCGTCGCCCACGATTTCAACAATCTGCTGACCGTGATCCGCTCCTCGGCCGATCTGCTGCGCCGCCCCGGCCTCGCCGAAGAAAAGCGCGAGCGCTATCTCGATGCGATCGTCGATACCGCCGACCGGGCGGCCCAGCTCACCAGCCAATTGCTTGCTTTCGCGCGCCGTCAGCCGCTGCAGAGCGAGGCGTTCAGCGTCGCCGAGCGGCTCGGGCGGCTGAAGCAGATTCTCGCCACCACCCTGGGCGCGCCCGTGAAGCTCGAAGTGGATGTGCCGGAGGATGCCGGCGCGATCTTCGCCGATCCGAACCAGTTCGACACCGCGATTCTCAACATGGCGATCAATGCACGGGACGCGATGCCCGAGGGCGGGCGGCTGCGCATCGCCGCGGAGGAAGCCACCGGTGCCGCGCGGCAGGAAGGCTTCGTCGCCGTATCGATCGGCGACAGCGGCTGCGGCATGGATGCCGACACGGTCAACCGGATCTTCGAGCCCTTCTTCACCACCAAGGAAGCGGGCAAAGGCACCGGCCTCGGCCTTTCCCAGGTCTATGGCTTCGCCAAGCAATCGGGCGGCGAAATCGCGGTCGAGAGCCGGCCGGGGGCCGGGACGACGTTCACGCTGCATCTGCCGAGGGCCGACGGGCGGGCGCCGGTCAGGGCGCAGGAGAGCGAGGCGCTACAGGAGGAACTGCCGCAACGCCGCATCCTGGTTGTCGAGGACAATCTGACGGTCGGCGAGTTCGCCAAGGCGCTGCTCGCCGAGCTCGGCCAGCAGGTAAGCTGGGCGGGCGACGCCCCCTCCGCGATCGCGATGATCGAGGGCAATCCGGAGGAATATGATCTCGTTTTTTCCGACGTCGTCATGCCCGGCACCAACGGCATCGAGCTCGCCCAGATGATCCGGGCGCGCTGGCCGGAGCTGCCGGTGGTGTTGACCAGCGGCTACAGTCACGTCCTCGCCGAGCAGGGCAGCCACGGCTTCGAATTGCTCCGCAAACCCTATTCGATCGACGGCCTGGCCGGGATCCTCCGCCACCGGACCCGGCGGAGCGCGGCGGAAGCCTAGGCCGAACGCCGCTCCAGCGCGTGCGCGGCCTCGTCCATCAGCTGGCCGAGGATCCCGGCGGCGGGCGCTTCGTCCTTGACCATGCCCACCGATTGCCCGGCCATGACCGAGCCGGTCTCGACGTCACCCTCGATCACCGCGCGGCGGAGCGCGCCGGCCCAATAATGCTCAATCTGAAGCTGCGCCTCGGCCATCTCGACCTTCTCCTCGTCGAGCAGCTGCGCGACCTCGCGCTGCTTGGCGGCGAAGCTCTCCATTTCCCGGTTCTTGAGCGCGCGCACCGGGATGACGGGGAGGCGCGGATCGATCTGCACACTGGTGATCGCGTCACGCGCCGAGGCGCGGATGAACGCCTTCTTGAAATTGGGGTGGGCGATGCATTCGTGCGCGCAGACGAAGCGAGTGCCGAGTTGCACGCCGGCCGCGCCCATTTCGAGATAGCCGGCGATGAGGCCGCCATGGCCGATCCCGCCGGCGACGAAGATCGGCACCTCCTGGCTGAGCGGCGGCAGGATTTCCTGGGCGAGCACCGAGGTCGAGACCGGGCCGATATGGCCGCCCGCCTCCATCCCCTCGATGACCAGCGCATCGACGCCGGAGCGGATCAGCTTTTTGGCCAGCGCCAGCGCGGGGGCGAAGCAGATCAATTTCGCGCCATTGCCCTTGATCCGGTCGATCGATCCGGCGGGCGGCAGGCCTCCGGCGAGCACGACATGGCTCACTTCATGCTTCGCGCAGACGTCGATCAGCTCGCTGAGCATCGGGTGCATGGTGATGAGGTTGACGCCGAATGGTTTTTGCGTGCGCTTCCTGGTCTCGGCGATCTCGGTGTCGAGCAGGTCGGGCGTCATCGCGCCGCAGGCGATCACGCCGAAGGCGCCGGCATTGGAGAGCGCGGAAACGAGATTGCGCTCTGAAATCCAGCTCATCGCCCCGCCCAGCACGGCATAGTCGCAGCCGAGGAACGCGGCGCCACGCGCCATGTGGCGCTTGAGGCGGTCATGGCCGGTCGTGTCGCTCACGCTTCGTCCTCCGCGTCGAGGCCGTAGGCGGTGTGGAGGACGCGCACGGCGAGCTCGGCATAGTCCATGTCGACGATCACCGAGATTTTGATCTCCGAGGTCGAGATGGCGAAGATGTTGATCCGCCGCTCGGCCAGGGTCTCGAACATCTTCGCGGCGACGCCGGGGTTCGAGCGCATGCCGACGCCGACCACGCTCACCTTCACCACATCGGTATAATGGATGATGTGATCGAAGCCGATCGCCTCCTTGCGCTTGTTCAGCGCGTCGAGGCTGCGGTCGAGTGATTCCTTGGGGATGGTGAAGGTGAGCGCGCTCTTCTCGCCCTCGATCGGCGAGCTTTGCACGATCATGTCGACATTGATGTTATGTTCGGCGAGCGGCTCGAAAATCTTGGCGACCGTGCCGGAGACGTCGGGCAGGCCGAAGAGCGTGACCATCGCCTCGTTCTTGTCGAAGGCGATGCCGGAGACGACGTTGCGTTCCATCTTGCTGTCCTTGAGTGCGTCGTCGGAGACGATCATGGTGCCGGGCTTGTCCTCGAAGGAGGACAGCACCTGCAAAGGGAGCTTGTAACGGGCGGCGAGGCCGACCGAGCGGGTCTGGAGCACCTTGGCGCCGACCGAGGCGAGCTCCAGCATCTCGTCATAAGTGATCATGTCGAGCTTGCGCGCGCGCGGCACGATCCGCGGATCGGTCGTGTAGACGCCGTCCACGTCGGTGTAGATGTCGCAGCGATCGGCCTTCATCGCTGCCGCCAGGGCTACTGCGGACGTGTCCGAGCCGCCGCGGCCGAGCGTCGCGATCGCGCCCTCGGCCGAGACGCCCTGGAAGCCCGGGATGATGGCGATGCCGTCGGCGTCGAACACGCGTTCGAGCACGTCGACGTCGATCCCCTCGATCAGCCCCGAGGCATGGCCCGAGGCGCGGATGGGCAGCTGCCAGCCCATATAGGAGCGGGCGTTGAGGCCCATGCCCTGGAGCGTGATCGCGAGCAGGCCCGAGGTGACCTGCTCGCCGGAGGCCACGACCACGTCATATTCGCGCGGATCGTAGAGCGAGGCGGCCTCGCGGCAGAGCTGGACGAGCCGGTCGGTCTCGCCCGCCATCGCGGAGACGACGACCGCGACCTGATTGCCGCGCCCGGCCTCGCGCTTCACCATCGACGCGACGTGCCGGATCCGCTCGATCCCAGCCATCGACGTGCCGCCGAATTTCATCACGATGCGGGCCATGAGGCTCCCGGAAAGGCCATGGGAAAAGCGAGGCCGCACTGATAGGGAGCGGCCATGGCACATGCAAGCGAGCCCGCCACCACGATCGATCCGCACGAGGCCGCGCATTTCGGGGCGCTGGCGGCGGACTGGTGGGACCCGCATGGCTCGTCGGCGATGCTGCACAAGCTCAATCCGGTGCGGCTCAAATATATTCGCGAGCAGATCGATCATCACTGGCGGACCGACGAGACGGGGCGGACGCCGCTCGCGGGCAAGACGGCGGCCGACGTGGGTTGCGGGGCGGGGCTGCTCGCCGAGCCGCTGGCCCGGCTGGGCGCGGCGGTGACCGGGATCGACGCGGCGCCGGAGAATATCGCGGCGGCGCGGGCGCATGCGGCGGGGCAGGGGCTCGACATCGATTATCGCGTGGGCGGGGCGGAGACGCTGGACCGGCGGTTCGATCTGGTCACGTCGCTGGAGGTGGTCGAGCACGTCAGCGACCCCGGCGCCTTCATCGGCGCGCTGGCGGCGGCGGTGGCCGAGGGCGGGCTGCTGATCCTGTCGACGCCGAACCGGACGGCGAAATCGAAGCTGCTACTCGTCGGCCTGGCCGAGGCGACCGGGCGGATCCCGAAAGGCACGCACGACTGGAACCGCTTCATTGCCCCGGATGAGCTCAAGCCGATGGTCGAGGCGGCGGGGCTCGAAGTGACCGATACGACGGGGCTGGGCTTCAGCGTCACGCGCGGCTTCACGCTCGGCGGCGATCTGTCGCTCAACTATCTGATGACGGCGCGGCGCGCGTAAAACAGGCTTGCGGCAATGCTACGTTTGTAGCATCTCGATGGAATTCCAACGGAGGATTCCATGCTGTCTCGTCGCGATCTGATGCTGGCCGGACTGATGGCCATTCCAGCCGCGGCTGTGGCGCAGCCGGCAGGCCCGGGCGCCGCACCCGCGCTCGAGGTCGAAGTCGAGGTGCCCTTCGATCACGATCATCCCGAGCTGGGACGGTTCATGCTGCCTTGCGAATGGGGCGCGCGCCCCCGGGCCGGACGGCCGACCGTGATCGTCGTCGCGGACGCCCAGCAATTCTATGTCCGCCCGGGCGGCGCGGCCCGGCTTCAGCGGGAGCTGTTCGGCGATGCGTTCAACGTCCTCACCATCGTTGGGCGAAGCCGCGCGCCTGCCCTGGCCGGGCGCGTCCTGCCCGGTGGCGCGCCGGACTGGCCGGCGGCGACCCGCCTGCTCAACTGGCGGCAATGGGCGCGCGACATCGAGGCGGTCATGACCAGCC
>DATINU010000394.1:0-4416 GCA_035473955.1 Allosphingosinicella sp. | reverse complement strand
CCAGCCGGACGATGTCGTCCTCCGGGGCCAGCGCCTGCGCGCGCTCGAAGGGCGCCTTGGCCGGAAGCCCCCCCTCCAGCAGGCTCCTGGCCAGCATGTGCGCGCTCGCGCCGTCGTCCGGGGCCAGCCGGACCGCCCGTTCATAGGCCGCCACCGCCGGCGCAAGCTCGTCCAGCGCGCGGTGCAACCCGCCGAGCAATTGCCAGAGCCGGAGATTGGCGGGATGCCGCGCCGCGGCCTCCGCGACGGGGGCGAGCGCCTGTTCTTCCTCCTGGTTCTGCAAAGCGGCGATCGCGAAGGCGACAGCCGCGTCCGGATCGGAAAGGTCCGGAATCGCCATCAGTCGAGCGGTCCGTAACCCATTTTCTCGGCCCATGGAGCGAGGATCGGCAACACCGGCGCCAGTTGCTTGCGATAGCGTTCCCAGCGGCCGGCGGCGCGCTTGTAGATCGGCTCGGTGACCTGCGAATAGCTCGCCGTGCGAACATGGCCCCGCTCCGCGGCCGCGGCCTGGTTGTCGAGCACCTTCGGATCCCAGGGCAGGCCGAGGAATTCGAGCAGCGGCCGCATCTCCCCCTCGAGATTTTCGACCATCCGCTCGTAGCGGATATGGTGGACCTGGATCGGCAGCAACGCCTCCGCCCGCGTCCAGGCCTCGAAGACGGCGTCGTAGGTCCGCGCCGCCTCGTCGAGCGTGGTGAAGCTGCGCATCGCCCGGTTCGGCTGGAAATTGGCCATGAAGCAGCTCAGCACGGCATCGCAGGGATGCCGCTCCACCATGATCACCCTGGCATTGGGGAACAATCGCGCGACGACCGGCATGCGCGCCATCCGGAGCGGATGCTTGTCGACGATCGTCTGTCCCGGCTTCTTGGGCGGCGCCAGCTCGCCGAGCACCTCGAAATAGCGGCCCCGGAAATGCGCGGCTTCGCGCCCGGTCAGCTGCGCCAGTCGCTGCTCCATGCCCAATTCGATGTCGATCTGCGACATCACCGGCATTTCCTCGAGAACGTGCAGGTTCGGCATGTTCATCAGCAAGGTGTCGAGCAGGGTCGTGCCCGAACGCGGAAAGCCGACGATGAAGATCGGCGCGGGCGGCGCGGACGGCACCTCGACCGGCGACCAGGAGTCCACCCATTCGCGCGTCAGCAGGGCCGCGCTCCGCGTCACCGCCTCGCGATAGCTTGGGCCGGACTGGGGCGGCGCGATGTCCATCGAGCGTTCGTTCATCTCGGCAAAGGCTTCGAACGCGCGGTCGGCCTGGCCGAGCCGGTCGGCGATGTCGGCGATCAGGCGGGCGCGGCGCACCGGGTGGATGGTCGGCGGGACCGCTTCGGCGAGCATCTGCGCCTCGGCGAAGCGGCCCTGGCGGCGCAGCGACCAGGCTTTGATGAAGTCGAGCTCCGAATCGGCCATGCCATGCCGCTCCGCCTGCTCGACCAGCTGCGCCAGCTCGTCGACGCGGTTCAGATTCTCGAGCAGCAGGCCGAGGTCCAGATAAGCGGCGAGATAGAGGGGGTCGAGCGCGATCGCCTTGCGAAAGGCGGCCTCGGCCTGCTGATGATTTTGCGTCGCCGCCTCCGCGAGCCCGAGCTCGGCTGCGACGCGGGCATTGCCGGGGGCCCGCGTCGCGGCCTCGCGCAGCAGGATCTGACGGGCCTCGTGGCGCTCGACCAGGGCCAGCGCTTCCGATGCGTTCAGATAGATTTCGATGATGTCGGGGCGAAGGTTGATCGCCTTCTGGAAGGCCTTGAGCGCGCCCTCGGCATCCTCGAGCGCGGCCCGGACATTGCCGAGATTGTTCCAGCTTTCGAAATCTTCGGGCAGGTCGGCGACCACCTTTTCATAGGCCGCGGCTGCCTCGTCGAGCCGACCCTGCTGCTGATGAATCCAGGCGCCGATGCGCAACAGCTTCAGGTCGCCGCCGCCGCCCGCGCAGAGCTCGCCTGCTTCGTCGAGCGCCCCGGTCGCGATCAACGCGGTGGCGAGATTGCCCCGGGTCGCGAGATCCGCCGGCGCCGCGGCGAGGGCGCGGCGGAAATAGGGAATGGCCGCGGCGGGATCGCCGGCCTGGGCGGCAAGCAGACCGGCAAAGCCGAGCAGCTCGGCATTTCCAGGCTCGGCGGCAAGCGCCGTCTCCACGGCCCGCCGGGCCCCGGCACGGTCGCCCCGCCGGAGGGCGTCGAGCGCCGGAGCGAGATTCTGAGGCGGTTGTCGGGTCATCGCCAGATGGACAATCCTATTGCACGGGCTTGGCGACGTCGAAGGCGACAGTAAGCCGCTCCCCCGCCGAGAAGGGGCGAGTACCGTGCCAGATCGTGGAGGGGAAGAGGACGAGACGCCCCGGCTTGGGCTCGACGAGCCGGATCGGCGCGAGATCGAGGCCGAGTTCGCTCACCTCGCCGATCGACAGCCAGCCATCGTGCGCCGGCCCGCCCATCGCAGCCTCGGGCAGGGCCGCGTAGAAGGCCGAGCTGAGCCAGCCGGCCGGATGGACGTGATTGACGTGAAAGCCGGCGCCGGCGAGGCGGACCGACCAGGAACCGGAGAAGCGGACCGGCGCGCGCTTCGCTAGCAGCGTCGGGTGGGCCGGATCCGGCGGCGGCAATCGGGCGACATGGGTCTCCACCGCCTCGACGACCGCGGCGCGCAGCGCGCGAAGCTCGGGCTCGATCCGGCTGAACAGGGGCCCGTCGGTTTGCGTCCCGCCGCGCAGCGACTGTTCGAGCGGATGATGAACCGAAAGATGCAGGCCGCGCAGGCACTCGGCCAGCGCGTCGAGCGACGGAATCTTGTCCGCCAGATCGTAAATTCCGATCAGGCGCTCGTCGCCTTCCAGCCACTGCCAGCGCGGATCCCCGGTGAGGCGCCAGGCGGCCGATTGGTAGGGTATGAGAAAATTGTCCGGATCCCGGTCCGCCCAGAGATCGGCGAAGCGGGACGCCTCGTCCGGCCGGCCGGCGCGGAGCAGGTGCCGCATGTAGCGGGCGGCCATCGTGATATGCCCGATCGGCCCGAGCGCCGCGAATAACGCGTCGGCCCGGTTCGTGTCCCCCTGTTCGGCCGCGCAGACCGCCTCGAGCGCATCGAAGACGACGCTGCTCCCCGCCGCGACGCGGCCGCGGACGATCACGTCCAACACGCGATCGTAGCGCTCGCCATGCATCCAGACGTCCGCCAACTCGCGCCACAAGGCGAGTTCGCGCGGCTGGACGGAGATGGCGCGCTCCAGGCTCGAGGTAAGTCCGTCCTCGTCGCCGCCGGCAAAGCGCAGCCGGGCCGCAGTGGCATGGCCGGCAAGCCAGCCCGGATTGTCGGCCAGCACCCGCTCGAGCCCCTCGATCGCACCAGCCAGATTGCCTTCGGCAAGGCGTGCGGCCGCTTGGCCGAGCAGCACCGACGCATCGTTCGGGGCCAGCGCCAGCGCTCGCTCGAACAGTGCCATGGCCGGCAGCCCGGCCTCCATCGTCGCCCGGGCGAGGCTGTGCGCGATCAGCGCGTCGGTCGGCGCCAGCGCCGCGGCTTTTCCGAACGCGGCGACGGCGGGGGCCAGCTCTTCGCGCCGACGACGCGCGAGGCCGAGCACCTGCCAGAGCCTGGCGTCGCCGGGATGGCGCGCCACCGCCGCCTCGACGACCGGCAGCGCCTCGTCTTCAAGCCCGTTCCTGACCGCCAGCGCGCCGGCCGCATAGAGGGCGTCGGCATCGTCGGGGCTGGCCAGTTTGAGCCGCAGCGCATGCTCGCCGGTCACAGTCCCTCCAGCGCGTCGTCGGGGTCGGTCGCGGCCATCACCGCCGCTACCGCATCGCGCTCGGCAGCGGACAGATCAGGATGCCAGGTATCGACGATCAGGATCACGCGCAGCGCCTCGGACGGGTTCATCGCCTCATGCTCGATCGTGTCGTCGAAGATCCAGGCCTTGCCGACCTCCCAGTCGCGCCGCTCGTCGCCGACGCGGAACCAGCAGCCCGGCGGCACGATCAGCGGCAGATGGCAAACGAGGCGGGTATTGGCGACGCCGTTATGGGGTGGGATATGGGCTCCCGGCGCGAGCAGCGAGAACATCGCATTCGGCCCGCGCCGCGCGATGGCGGGCTGATCGAGGCCGGCCAGAAGGCCCATCACCGTCGGGCAATGGCGGGCATTGGCCTCGATCGTCGCGCCATTCTGCACGAGATGGATCGCCGTCCAGGCCTTGTTGCGATTGAGCGCCGCCCATTGCCGCAGCGGCACATCGTCCGGATATTGGATATAGGGAACGAGTTCGGCCCGCTCGGCCGCCATCACCCGCTGGAAATCCTTGGTGATCGCGGCGGTCGCGGCCTCGAGCGCGACAAGCCAGGGGAAGCGCTCGGGATCGTGAAATTCGCGTTCCCGAAGGCCCGGATAATGGAAGTGGGTCGGTTCCGAGTGATA
>DATINU010000393.1:0-3415 GCA_035473955.1 Allosphingosinicella sp. | reverse complement strand
AGCGCTATTGCGGCTAGCCCGCGAACCATGTTGAAAAGCGCCATCTTCCATCTCCTCACCGAGACTGGCGATGGTCGGCTCCTAACAGCCTTATGTGTCCGTTCCGGGTCAGCCGCTACCGCGCCGGCGCCGGGGCGGCTTCATTCGCCGGAGCGGGCGCAGCCTCGTTGGCAGGGGCGGGCGCGGGCGCCGCCACGGCCGCCGGAGCAGGCGGCGGCGGGGCGGCGAGCTGCGCGCCGGTCGCGTAGAGGATGAGACCGGCCAGCGCCGCGCTCATCAGGTTCGAGAGCGAGCCCGCCAGCAGTGCCTTGAGGCCGAGCCGCGCGATCATCGGCCGCTGGTTGGGCGCGAGCCCGCCCGTTACCGCCATCTGAATCGCGATCGAGCTGAAATTGGCGAAGCCGCAGAGCATGAAGGTGGAGATCGCCACCGTCATCGGGCTCAATGTGCCCTGCGCCGCGCCCAGATCGATGAAGGCGACGAATTCGTTCAGCACCACCTTGGTGCCGAACAGGCCGCCCGAGACGCCGGCCTCGTCCCAGGGGATGTTCAGCATGTACATGACCGGCTGGAAGATCTTGCCGAGGAGCATCTGGAACGAAAGGTCGGGCTGGCCGAACCAGGCGCCGATGCCCCCCAGAATCCCGTTGGCGAGCGCCATCAACGCGACGAAGGCCAGCACCATCGCCGCGACCGCCACGGCGAGCTTCACGCCCGTTTGCGCGCCCTGCGCCGCGGCCATGATGATGTTGGCCGGCTTCTCCTCGCCATGCTCGCCTTCATCGACGGGTTCGGGCTCGATGTCCTTCGCGGCCGGATCGTCCGGCATCATGATCTTGGCCATCACGATGCCGCCCGGCGCCGACATGAAGCTCGCGGCGAGCAGATAGGGCAGCAGATGCTGGCCGATCATGCTGGCATAGGCGCCGAGGATCGTGCCGGCGACGCCCGCCATGCCCACCGTCATGATGCAGAAGAGCTGGGCCGGGGTCAGGTTGGCCAGATAGGGCTTGATCACCAGCGGGCTTTCCGACTGGCCGACGAAGATGTTCGCCGCGGAGCCCAGCGATTCGACCTTGGTGATGCCGGTCACCAGCTGGATCGCGCCGCCCACCCATTTGATGATGAGCTGCATGATGCCGAGATAATAAAGGATCGAGATGAGTGAGGCGAAGAAGATGATCACCGGCAAAGCCGCGATCGCGAAGCTGTTGGCGCCCATTTCGGGGGAAGCGAGGGGGCCGAAGATGAAGTCGGTGCCCGCCTTGGCATAGCCGAGCAGGTTCGAAACGCCGCGCGACATCGCGCCGATCCCCTCGCGGCCCCATGACGTGCCAAGCACAAGATAGGCGAGCCCCGCCTGCAGCGCGAAGGCGGCGCCGACCACGCGGGGGCGAATCCAGCGCCGGTTCGAGGAAAACAGCACGGCAATGGCGAGGATCAAGGCGATACCGCCGATCCCGATCAGATAATGCATGGAAACCCCCTCCCGCTCATGACGGTCTTATGACCGCCACCATCGTGGTTTCGGGGGGAATTACCAGACCATTTTCGGCTCGGCCGCGGCGATCGCCGAGTCGAGCCTGGCGATCGCCTCCGGGATCGTCTCGGCGACGAGCAGTTGCGCGCGCCGGGCGGGCGACATGAAGCCTACCGCGGTGACATGATCGACGAACGAGATCATCCCGTCCCAGAAGCCGTGGACGTTGAGCAGGGCGACCGGCTTGGCGTGATAGCCGAGCGCGTTCTCGGTCCAGGCTTCGAACAATTCGTCGAGCGTGCCGACGCCGCCGGGAATGGCGACGAAAGCCTCGGTCAGCTCGGTCATCATCGCCTTGCGCTCGTGCATCGAGGTGACGATGTGCAGCTCCGTCAGCCCGGTATGGGCGACTTCGAGGTCGATCAACGCCTGCGGGATTACCCCATAGGCCTCGCCGCCATTCCCCATCACCGCGTCGGCGACCACGCCCATCAGCCCAAGCCTTCCGCCGCCGTAGACGAGGCCGATCCCCTCGGCAGCCATATATTCGCCAAGCGCCCGGGCGGTCGCGGCGAAGGCCGGGTCCGAGCCCATGCTCGCCCCGCAATAGACGGCCAAACGTCTCACAGGTCCGCTACCAGCGCTTTCAGATCGGCTTCGGGGCGGGCGCCGAAATGGGAGATCACCTCCGCCGCCGCGATCGAGCCCATGCGCAGGCTGTCCTCGAGGTTCCGCCCCTGCGCCTGCCCGACGAGAAAGCCGGCGGCGAACAGGTCTCCCGCGCCGGTCGTATCGACCACGCCCGAGCCGAGCCGTGCGATCGGCACCGAGGCGCGTATCCCCCGCTCGACCGCCATCGCCCCTTCCGAGCCGCAGGTGACGACGATCAACGCCACCTTGTCCTGCAACGCGGCGATCGCCGCCTCGCGATCGGGCTCGTCCGCCAGTTCGCGAATCTCGTTCTCATTGGCGAAAAGGAGGTCGATCGCGCCCGCCTCCAGCATCGCCATCATCTCCGCCCGGTGCGGCTTGATGCAGGCGATGTCGGAGAGCGTGAAGGCGACCTTGCGGCCGGCCTTGTGCGCGATCGCCATGGCCTGCTCCATCGCCGCGCGCGGGCCCGCCGAGCGCCAGAGATAGGCTTCGAGATAGAGGATCGCCGCACCCTCGATCTGCGCCGGATCGAGCGCGTTCGCATCGAGTTCGTGCGCGGCTCCGCGGAAGGTATTCATCGTCCGCTGCGCGTCGGGCGTCACCAGGATCAGGCAGCGCCCGGTCGGCGCCCCGCCCTTTTTGGGCGGCGTCACGAACTCGACGCCAAGCGCCTGGATGTCGTGGATGAAGATCTCGCCCAGTTGATCGGCCGCGACCTGGCCGACGAAGCCGGCGCGGCCGCCGAGCGCCGCGACGCCCGCCATCGTGTTCGCCGCCGAACCGCCGCTGGTCTCGCGCGCGGAGCCCATCTTGGCGTACAGATCGGTCGCCCCTTCGGCATCGAGCACCTGCATCGAACCTTTGACCAGGCCCTCCTCGACCAGGAACGCATCCTCGGCCTCGGCGATCACGTCGACCACCGCATCGCCGATCGCGAGCACGTCCAGGCGGGTTTCAGCCATGCGTGGTTCTTGGCGGGAACGGGCGGCTTCGGAAAGCCCTTTTTGCGTGGCCGGAAACCGGTTACGCTCCCGGCATGAGCACAGCCCCGGCACCGGCGATCAGCCGCTCCCTCTTCGCCTTCTCGATCTTCTACGGCGGCATGGTCACCATTGCCGGCGTGCTCGGCGCCAAGCAGGTCGCCCTGGGGCCGCTCGCCGTCGAGGCCGGGATCTTTCCCTTCCTGATCCTGGTGGCGCTCTCGAGCACGATCGCGGAACTGCACTGCAAGGACGCGGCCAACCAGCTGCTGCGCTACGGCTTCATCCCGCTGATCACGGC
>DATINU010000392.1:0-4903 GCA_035473955.1 Allosphingosinicella sp. | reverse complement strand
GCCAGCTGAAATATCAGGTCGCCAACCATCTCGCCAACGGCACCCTGGACCGCGACCGGCAGAGCAAACGCATCCTGCACCTCGCCGAACGGGGTTTCCTCGACGCCCCTGATGATCCCTCGGCGCATCTCGGCGCACTGCACCTCGCCCGCGCGGGCGTCGATGGAGGCGGCTATGCGTCCCGTTAGGCTTATCATCCGCACCTATCAGGTCGGCTTCGGCGACTGCTTCCTGCTGAGCTTCGACTATGGTGAGGACGGGCAACGGCACGTGCTGATGGACTTCGGATCGACGTCGCTTCCGAAGGGCGCGCCGAAGGACCGCATGCTGGAGGTTGCGCGCGACATTGCGCTCCGCACCGAGGGCAAACTGACCGCGGTCGTCGCGACCCATCGCCACAAAGATCACATTTCCGGCTTCGCGACCTCGGACGGGGAGGGCAGCGGCGACATTATCGCAGGCCTGAATCCCGATCTCGTCCTTCAGCCCTGGACCGAAGATCCCGATCTGGAGCCGGACGCGAAGGGCGCCCCCAGAGACGGAACGGGAGACAAAGGCCGCCGCGTCGCCGCGCTCGCCTCGATGCACGAGGTCGCCCGGCTGGTGCTCGACGACATTCCGACCCTTAAGGAAGAGGAGGCGGTTCCCAAGCCGCTGCGCCAGGAGCTGGAGTTCCTCGGGGACGACAATCTCAGCAACCTCAGCGCCGTGAAAAACCTGATGACGATGGGGAGCGCACGCCGCTACCTCAGCGCCGACCAGGAGTCCGGACTGGAAGATCTCCTCCCGGGGGTCGAGACGCTCGTGCTCGGGCCGCCGACCATCGCGCAGAGCGACAAGGTGCTCAAGCAGCGCAGCCGCGACGAGAATGAATTCTGGCATTTGCGCAAGCTGGCGGGGCAGGGCGCCCGCGCCGAAGGCTGTGGCGTCCGTGCCTCGCTGTTTCCCAACCGCTACGTGTTGCATGGCAAGCCGCCTTTCCCGGAAGACACGCGTTGGCTGATCTACAAGGCGAAGCAGATGCGCGGCGAGCAGATGCTCGGCATTGTCCGCGCACTCGACAAGGCACTCAACAATACCAGCCTGATCCTTCTCTTCCGGATCGGCGGCCGCAGCCTGCTCTTTCCCGGCGACGCCCAGATCGAGAATTGGTCCTATGCGCTGGAGCAGGACAAATATCGCGAGTTGCTGGCTGGCGTCGACGTGTACAAGGTCGGCCACCACGGCAGCCTCAACGCCACCCCCAAGACGCTTTGGGGCCTGTTCGACAAGCGCTCCCCCGACGCCAAGGCCACGGGCCGGCTGCAGTCGCTCATGTCGACGATGCCGGGCAAGCACGGCAAGGCGGAGCGGAAGACGGAGGTCCCGCGCGAAACCCTGGTGACCGCGCTTCAGAAGGAGAGCAATCTCTTCTCGACCGATCGAGACCTCACCCCGGCCGACCTTTGCCGCGACATCGAAATCCTGTTCGACTAGCGTTCCTCGCCGGGTGGCTTGCGCCCATCCGCCGCTTCCGCCGCCAGCCAGCACGGGTCCCAGCTCGGCTCCGGGCCGAAGCGCTGGGCGAGGAAATCGACCAGGGCGCGGACCCGGGCGGTGGTCGCCCGGCCGGGCGGCATCACCGCATGCAGCGCGCCTTCTTCGAGCGGATAGTCGCGCAGCACCACCTCGACCTTGCCCGCCTCGAGCGACGGGGCGGCGATGAAGCTCGGCAGCATGCACAGGCCGAAGCCCGCCTCGGCGGCAGCGAGCAGCATGTCGCCATTGTTGCTGCGCATCACCGGCGAGACCCGGACCGTCTCCCACCTCGTCCCCACCTGAAAGCGCCATTGCTCATAGGCGTAGAGCAGCACGTCGTGCCCGGCGACGTCGGCCGGCGTTTCTGGGCGCCCGTGCCGGTCGAGATAGGCGGGGCTGGCGACCACGGCCTTGCGAATCGGCGCGATCCGGCGGGCGATCAGCGCCGAATCGGCGAGCCGGCCGATGCGCACCGCGACATCGTAGCCGCCGGAGACCAGATCGACGGTCCGGTCTTCCAGCTCGATGTCGAGCTCGATCTTCGGATGCGCGACCGCGAACTCGGCCAGGGCCGGGGCGAGATGGGTAATGCCGAAGGAGAGCGGCGCGGTCAGCCGAATCGGGCCGGCGAGCTGGGTCACGGCCTCGGCCACCACCTCCTCCGCCGCCTCCAGCTCGGCGAAGACGTTCGCGGCGCGCGCATAATAGGCCTTGCCGATCTCGGTCGGCTGGGCGCCCCGCGCGCCGCGGGTGAGCAGCCGCGCGCCGAGCTTTTCCTCGAGCCGGGCGACGCGGCGGGAGAGGACGGGCTTGGACAGCGCCATCCGCTCGGCGGCGCGGGCGAAGGAGCCCGTTTCCACCACCCTGGCGAAGGCGAGGACGTCGATCAGGTCGGCGGGTGAGCGTTGCATATTCCGAAACACCAGAATGTTGTCATGCGGTCTTCTGACAACGCATCTAGGATCCTAAGTCCCTTTTCGCAACTCCAGCAAAGGGGATTACCCAATGAAGACCGCCCTCATCGTCGCCAGCAGCGCCAACGGCGATGCCTCCGTTTCCAGCGGGCTTGCGGCGACCCTCGCCGACCGGCTTCGCGAGAGCGACCCCGGCGTCCACATCGTCCTGCGTGACGTCGGCGCCAACCCGCTGCCGCACCTGACCCAGGAGACCGTCGCCGCGATCAAGGGTGAGCCGGCCACGGAAGCCGAGCTGGCGGCGCGGGCGCTGTCGGATTCGCTGATCGCCGAGCTGGCCGCCGCCGACATCCTCGTCATCGCCAGCCCGATGTACAATTTCGGGATGAGCTCGACGCTCAAGGCGTGGTTCGATCATGTCCTGCGCGCCGGCGTCACCTTCCGCTACACCGAGACCGGCCCCGAGGGCCTGATGACCGGCAAGAAGGCGGTGGTGATCGAAAGCCGCGCCGGCTTCTACAGCGAAGGCGCGGGCGCCGCGCTCGACGGGCAGGAGCCCCATATCCGCACCATGCTCGGTTTCATGGGCATCAACGAAGTAACCTTCGTCCGCGCCGAGAAGCTGGCCTTCGGCCCCGAGGCGGCGGAAGCCGCGATCGCCCAGGCCGGCGAAGCGCTTGGCCTGTTCGCCGGTGAGGCGCTGAAGCTGGCAGCCTGACACCTCTACGCCTAAAGCTGCCGTGAGTCCGGCAGCCGCGCGGACCCGCCGGAGCCACCCCCCTCCGGCGGGTTCCAGCGCAATCGATTGAACGGAGAAGAAGATGATCGACGTCCGCAAATTCTCGTCGCTCGGCCATGCCGATCATGGCTGGCTGAACGCGCGCCACCATTTTTCCTTCGCCGATTATCACGATCCGGCGCGGATGAGCTGGGGCGCGATCCGGGTCTGGAACGACGACGAGATCGCCGCCAGGTCCGGCTTCCCGCCGCACCCGCATCGCGACATGGAGATCATCACCTATGTCCGCACCGGCGCGATCACCCATCAGGATTCGATGGGCAATAAGGGCCGTACCCAGGCGGGCGACGTGCAGGTGATGAGCGCCGGCACCGGCGTCCGGCACGCGGAGTATAATCTGGAGGACGAGCAGACGACGCTCTTCCAGATCTGGGTGCAGACCGACAAGCCGAATGCCGAGCCCGGCTGGGGCGCGATGAAATTTCCCAAGGCCGATCGGTCCGGGCGCTTCGTCACCCTCGCCAGCGGCTTTGCGGAGGATGCGGAGGCGTTGCGGATAAATTCGGCGGCGCGGGTGCTGGGCGCGACGCTGGCGGCGGGCGAGACGGCCGAGCTGACGCTCGATCCGGCCCGCCACGCCTATCTGGTCGCGACCTTGGGGCCCGTGGAGGTGAACGGCGTCCGTGCCGAGCCGCGCGACGGCGTCGCCATCACCGGCGAGGCCAAGGTGACGATCAGGGCGCTCGAAGACGCGGAGATCGTCCTGGTCGACGCTCGCTAGGGCCGATCCTCCTCGCGGATCACGCGGCGGGGCTCCTCACGCTCGACATAGACCGTGCGGACCGCGCCGTTGCCGCGAATCAGCGGGATCAGGCCCAGCAGACCCAGCAGCCCGAGCAGACCCCAGGGAAAGCCCTGCTGCTCCTCGCGATAGGCGCGCATCTCGTTGGCGAAGGGGTCGTTCGGGTCCTGGAAGCCGTTCGGATATTGGGCGTCGGGCTCGATCGTGACCGGCTGGATCGGCGCGGGGGCCGGGGCCGGCGCGGCCTGGACCGGCGGCGTCTCGACGGGCGCCGTCATGTTTGCGGTGGGCGCCGGGGCGGGCGCCGGCTCGACTTTCGCCGGCGCCGCCGGAGCGGGCGCGGTGCTGTTTTGCGCGGCGGCCGGCGCAGCGGCGAGAATCAGGGCTGCGAGCATCGCGGCGCGGCTTAACTTCATGGCGAATCTCTCCATTTTTGTGACGCATCCGCAACGAGTTGGTTCGTGATGCGCGTCGATCTGCCTGCCTATATTCCGCTCACCGCCTCCGGAAAACAAGTCGCCGCAGCGCCGCCCGCCCGGCGCTTTCCACGCTCCGCCTCTTGCTTCAGGTTCAATCGCGGCGGCCGCAGGGGCGCGGCCGCGCGAGTGAGCGGGGATTACCGACCAGTGGCGATGTACGTCTATTCGACCGACGGCGATCCCGTCGGCTTCGTGTTCGAAACCAATATCTATGATTTGAAGGGCGTGCCGCTCGGCCGGATTGTCGGCTGCCGGGTGCACCGTTTCGACGGCACCTATGTCGGCGAATGGTTCCGCGACATGGTCGTGCGCCGCCCGCAGGGCCGGCCGCGGCTGATCCCGCCCGCGCCGATGCCGCCGCGCCGCCCGCCCATGCCGGCTTCCTATCGCCTGCGTGCGGTCGTGGATTACGGCTATCAGGACGCCTTCCCGTCGCTCCGCGAAGGCGCTC
>DATINU010000391.1:0-1914 GCA_035473955.1 Allosphingosinicella sp. | reverse complement strand
GCTTCGAGGGCGCCAATGCGATCGTCATTTCGGCGAGCCCGGACATCCAGCGCACGCTCGGCGAGCTGATCCGCCAGCTCGACGTGCGGCGCCAGCAGGTGCTGGTCGAGGCGATCATCGTCGAGATTTCGGACACGGCGGCGCGGCAATTGGGCGTGCAGCTCTTCCTCGCCGGCCTCAACGGCTCGAACATCCCGTTCGCGATCACCAATTATTCGAACATCACCCCCAATATCGGCTCGATCGCCGGCGCGTTCGCGGCGCGGGAGTTGGGCGGCACCACCACCACGGTCACCACCGGCACCGGCTCGACCACGACGACATCGACGGGCACCGGCACCGACCTGATCGAGGCGGCGGCGGGGCAGCTTGCCGGAATCAACGGCGGCCTGGCGGGCTTCGCGGTGCGCAATTCGAACGCGATCTTCGGCTCGATCATCAACGCCGTGCGCTCCGACAACCGCTCGAACATCCTCTCGACGCCGTCGATCATGACGCTGGACAATCAGGAGGCCTATATCCTGGTCGGCCAGGAAATCCCGATCACCACGGGCGAAGCGCTCAGCCCCAATTTCGACAACACCTTCCGCACCGTGCAGCGGCAGAATGTCGGCATCACGCTCGAGGTGACGCCGCAGATCAACAGCGGCGGCTCGATCAAGCTGGACTTGAGGGTGGAAGTCAGCTCGATCGCCGGGCCGGTGGGCAACAATGCGCAGGACCTGATCCTCAACAAGCGCGAAATCCAGAACACGATCACGGTCGACGACGGCGAGATCGTCGGGATCGGCGGCCTGCTCGACGACAACGACCGGCGCACGCTGCAGCGCATCCCGCTGCTCGGCGACCTGCCGATCGTCGGCAACCTCTTCCGGTCGCGCGGGCGTTCGCGCGGGCGGACGAACCTGATGGTGTTCGTGCGGCCGACCGTGCTGCGCAGCGCCGAGGACGCGCGGGCGATGAGCGCGCGCCGCTACGATTATCTGCGCGGCCAGCAATTGCTGGTGAACCCCAATCGCGAGCCGAGCCTCGACGAGTTGGTCCGCGACTATCTCGGCACCGTGCCGCCGGCCGTGCCGCAGGGCGTGGAGCCCCGCGACCAGGTCGTCGTCCCGACCGCCACGCCGGCCGCCCAGGCCGAGCAGCCGCCGGTGGAGGCGCCGGCGTTCCGGCCGCAATGAAGATCGCTCGCGGAGACGAAAGCGCGCCGGTCGAAGCACCGGAGCCGCAGCACGTCGTCCGCATCCCTTATGCCTTCGCGCGGCGCCACGGCCTGTTGCCGACCGAGGAGATTGACGGGCAGCTCGACGTGGCGATGCGCGAGGGGGCGGACCCGACGGCGTTGATCGAATTGCGCCGTTATCTCGCGCGGCCGTTCGGCGTGCATCAGGTCGACGCGCCGGCTTTCGACCGGTTGCTCTCAGATCTCTACCCTTCCGGCACCGAGGCGGCGGCGGCGACCGCGGGGTCGCTCGGCTTCGGCGACGATCTCGGCCATCTCGCCGCCGGGCTGCCGAGCGCGGAGGACCTGCTCGACACGTCCGACGATGCGCCCGCCATCCGGCTGATCAACGGCATCATCGCCGATGCCGCGCGGCAGGGCGTCTCCGACATCCATATCGAGCCCTATGAGACCGGCCTCGTCGTGCGGATGCGGATGGACGGGGTGCTGCGCGAGACCTTGCGCATGCCTCCGCATGTCGCGCCGGTGGTGGTGAGCCGGGTCAAGGTGATGGCGCGGCTCGACATCGCCGAGCGGCGGCTGCCCCAGGACGGGCGGATCGGGCTGACGCTCGGCGGCAAATTGATCGACTTGCGCGCTTCGACCCTGCCGAGCCGGGCGGGGTAACGGGTGGTGCTGCGCATCCTCGACAAGGATGCGGGGATCGACCTGGAAATGCTCGGCATGACCGA
>DATINU010000390.1:0-8124 GCA_035473955.1 Allosphingosinicella sp. | reverse complement strand
GGCGAGCGCAAGCTGTCCTGGATCTACTTCTCCGCCATGCTCGAATCCGCCATCTGGGGCTGCGAGCTGGCCCGGGGGGCGGAGCGGGAGCGGATCTACATCGTCGAGCCGACCGGTCTGTTCGAGGACGATCCGAACCTGACCGACAAGAAATTCCCCGGCAACCCGACCAAATCCTACCGCTCGCGCGAGCCGCTCCGGATCGTCGGCGAGGTCGCCGAATGGGAAGGCCACTCGCCCGAGCGCCTCAAGGAAATGAAGGACGCGCTCGCGAAGCTGGAGGCCGAGGGCGGCGCCCAGATCATCGATTAGGCGCTTCGCCGCTCAGCGTTCGAACGGCGCCCTCTTTGACCGCCTCAGGGCTTGGCGCCGCTGATCAGGCCCTTCTGCGTGGGGTTGGACGCATTCGTCTTCGGCTTTTCCGCCTTGGGTTTGCGGATTTCCTTGTTCGATTTCTTCTGACCCTTGGCCATCGTGTCGGTCCTTCGCGCTGGAAACCCGCCCGCTCTACGCGAGTTCCGCGCCAAAGGCCCGCGCAATCGCGCGCCGCGCCCCGCCTTCGGCCGAGATCTCCTTGGATCCCAACTGCTTGCAAAAACCATTTTCCTACACCGTTCGACTTATGTTTCATCCTGCCCAATGCGCGACTCGCGGCGCCCGCGCGGTACCGATTTCATCCGCCTCCCCGTGCCGGGCGGCCGTCGGGGGCGGCATCGGGACGTTGCGACACACCCGCGCCAAGGTTCGGTCCTTTCTTCTCCAGGGGAGCCGAACCTTCGGAAACTTCCGCGCCTTTCCGCGCGCGGTGCTGTGACAATTCCCACAGCCCGCCGGGCCGGATAGGATCATGACGTCACGAGAGGCCGTGAACCGGGGAGGGAAGACATGCCGAAATGGGAGATCAGGATCGATCGCAAGCTGGAGCAGACGCACGGCAAGACGCGGACGGTCGGCAGCTATCAGGTCTATCATGACGGCGAGAAGGCAACCGGCACGATCAACGTCGACGGCAAAGACGTCCCTCTCTTCGGCACCACCGCGGAGGCAGCCGGACCCAGCCAGAATGCCAAGACGGCCGACGAAGGCTTCCCGACCCGAATCGTCGCCAAGACCTATCCGATGCAAACGTCCGGCGGCCCCACTTACGTAACCCATGGCTACCGGACGGACGAGCAGATCGCCGCGCAGATGCCGGGTCTCGAGCTCAAGGGGACGGACCGGCGCACCGACATTCTGATCCACCCGGGCAAGGACGAATTCCGCTCCACGGTCGGTTGCATCAACCTGTGCACGCATCTGGATACGCCTGGAGAGATCATCAGCTATAAGGGCAGCCGCCGGCGCGTCATCGCGCTGATCGAGGATATGAAGGCCTATCTGGGCGCGCTCCCCGGCCCCGATCAGGCGATTCCCAATGCCTTCGTCGTGATCGGTGAAGACGCGTTGGCGAAGCCGGAGGCGCTCGCCGCGAACGCCACTTACACCGGCAGCGAAATGCCCGCGTCGGGCGTGGCGACGCCCGACGGCCTCGGCTGGCCGCTCCGGCGCAACGTGATCCGTGGGAACATCAAGAACAACGCTTACGGCAAGGGCGTCCGCCACAACGCGAACAACCAGCCCCGAGACCATCAGGGCTGGGATTTGCTGGCACCGGTCGGCACCCAATGCTTCGCGATCGCGGACGGCATGGTCTCCGATGTCTATAAGAGCACCGACTATGGCCAGGTCGTCGAGCTTTCCTTCCGCTTCAAGGACCAGAAGCTGTTCGCCGCTTATGCGCATCTGAGCGAGGCCAGGGTGAAAAAGGGAGAGGCGGTCAAGCAGGGGCAATTGGTCGGCCTGAGCGGCGACAGCGGCAATGCCGCCAATCTGAACGCGAGCGAGAAGCATCTGCACTTCGAAATCCGGACGGTGTCACGGCCCGGCATCGGCCTCGGCGGGCGCATGGACCCGACAAAAGTGTACGGGATGTGCCCGCTCAAGGATGCCGTGATCTGGTCGCCCGACGGGGAAACCGCGCCCACGCCCAAAGCCGCGCCGGCGCCGAAGCCCGCGGGGGCGGACGCCAAGCCGAACGCGATGGACAGAAAGCCTGTCTTCGCTGCCGTCCGGACCATGATCGGGCGCGGCTTCAAGCAAGCGGAGGTGAAAGCGCTCGATGATGCCTGCGACCTCGCTCTGGCGGCGATGCCGTTCGACCGGAGGCCGATCTTCGACGCCGTCCGCATGCTGCGCGGGCGCGGCTTCGAGGTGGCGGAAGTGAAGCTTCTGGACGAGGCCTGCGACGTCGCCCTCGCTTTGGAGAAACCGGCGCCCGGCACGCCGGACAAGCCGGCTGCGCCACCCTCGCCACCCGCCTCGGGAAAGCAGCTATTGGGTTCGATTTCCGAGGTCTATGAAAGCGGCAAGCGGGGCCCCGGCACAGTCTCGTCGGGCAAAGGGGATCCCGGCGGGGTTTCTTATGGCGTCTATCAATTGTCCTCCAACGCAAAGACGCTGACCGCATTCATGAAGGCCGAGGGGAAAAAGTGGGCCGCCGAATTTGGCGGGGCCGCGGAAGGCGGAGCGGCGTTCAGCAGCACCTGGGAAAAGATCGCCAAGCGCGAGCCGGATGATTTCCGTGCCGCCCAGCATGCCTTCATCGAACGCACCCACTATCAGCCTGCCGTGGCCGCCGTAGTCAAATCGAACGGGCTCGACCTCGACAGCCGGCACGACGCCGTCCGCGAGGCCACCTGGTCGGTGTCTGTCCAGCATGGCGGCGCGGCGACGATCCTCGGCAACGCGGCCGGCCTGGCCGATCAGAAAGGCGCGCGCGGCGATCCGGGCTATGATCGGGGGCTCGTCGAGGCGATCTACAAGGCCAGGACGGATTACGTGCTGAACATTGCGAGCGGCAAGAAGAAGGCCGCCGAGCGCGATCAGCTGATCTCCATCACCAAGAACCGCTATCCCAGCGAGCTGGCCGACGTCCTGAAGTTGTTCGGCTGAGCGGGCAGGCCGGGGCGCTCGCCCGGCCGCTGCTTGCGCTAGAAGGATCCGATGAAGCCGCGCCGCGCCTTTGCCTTGCTCGCCTCGCTCGCCGCCGCCGGTGCACTGAGCGCCGCGCCGCCCGATCCGGCCCGCACCCGCAGCCAGCGGATCGCCGGCTGGCTGGTCGAGGCGCTGGCGGAATCGGACGGCGGCCGCCTCGTCCGGCTGAGCCGCCGCGCGGCGGGGGCCCGGCTGCAGTTCGAGGCCGCCTTCTGGCGCGGCAATGACGGCCGCATCCAGGCCGTGCTGGTCGAGCGCTCGGACTGCACCAATGGCGAGGAAATCGGACGGCATGACGTGCTGGGCGCAGCGCGGCTCCGGGCGCTGTTCGCCGCCGCTCTTGCCGATTGCGCGGTCGCGCCGCGCCGGATCGAGGCGGCGCTCGCCGGGCTCGAGCCTGCTTATGCGCTCGCCGCCGCCTGGGCCGACGAGGCCGCGGCGCGCACCGCGGCCGAAGCGCGGGCGATCGCCGATTACGGACGCGAGCCGCAATGAGCCAATCCCTTGCCCATATCGCCCTCGTGGTCCGCGACTATGACGAAGCGATCGCCTGGTTCACCGAGAAGCTCGGTTTCGCTCTGATCGCCGACGAACGAGTTGGCCCTGAGCCGGTGCGAACATCCCCCGGATGTCCGCAGCCGCGTCCGGGGGACGCGGCGACCGGCCCAGGACCAACTCGTCAGGCCGCACAGGACAAGCGCTGGGTCCTCGTCGCGCCGCCGGGCGGCGGCTGCTCGCTGCTCCTCGCCCGCGCCGCCACGCCGGAGCAGGAGGCGTTCATCGGCGATCAGTCCGGCGGCCGCGTCTTCCTGTTCCTCGCCACCGACGATTTCGACCGCGACTTCGGAGCGATGACCGCGAAGGGCGTCGCCTTCGTCCGTCCGCCCGCCGTCCAGCCCTACGGGAAGGTCGCCGTCTTCCTCGACCTCTACGGCAATAAATGGGATCTCGTCGAGTTCGCGGGGTCAGCATAGTGGCCGCACCCTTTCCACAGGGCTCGAGGATTCGACTCTTATCAGAGAACATAATAAGAACAATGTCGCCGATTCGGAGAGCCGCACGTGCGCGATTCCAATTTCTATCGCTACTTCCTTGCCTCCCGGCCAAACCCTCCGGTGTGCGCTTTGCTGGTGGCGTTGCGGGGTTCTACCGGTCAGCTCGACAAGCCCGTTGCGACAGACCGTCTGCATCTGACCTGGTGCGTGATTGCCGAAACGCTCGAGCGCGATCGTTTCATGCTGCCGAGGGTCGAGGCGGCGTTGTCCGGCCAGCGGCTGTCGTCCGGCCCGCTCTGGCTGGGCCGGGTTCGCGGCGGAAAGCAGGGCGCAGCGGTTTATAGCCGCAGCCGGAAGCCCGAGCTTCTGAGGCTCTATCGCCAGCTGGCCTCAATCCTCTCGGTCCGCGACATTCACCCCATGTATCGCAAGTCCGGCCTCGACCCGCATATCACGCTGGGCCACGATCCGTGCGCGTTCCAGACCTTCCGTATCTTGCACGAATGGATCCCGGACGAGCTGCTGCTGATCGAAAGCGAAGTCGGCTGCGGCGTCCACCATGTCCTGGCGCGCTGGCCGCTGCTGCCGCCGCTGCAGGGCCTCCTGCTCTTCGAGCCCCTACCTCCGCCACTCGTCCTCGTGGCGGGTGGCGCGGGCTAGAGGCGGGCGGCGGATTTGCACCCGCCGCCCGCAAGCTCACCGGCCCTGGCCGTCGTGCTTCTGCCGATGGATATTGCGGCTCGCCCGATCCTGCATCCGCTCGAGCCGATAGCGTTCGCGCCAGGTGAGGCCGGGGCCGTCGGCGCGGCTGCGCGCTTCGTAGCGGTTGATGTGGGCCTGCTGGCGCTCGAGCCGGTAGGTCTCGCGGGCGGTCAATTCGCCGCTGCCGACGCCGCGGACGATGCGCTGCTGCTGGTGGCCCTGGCGCTGGTTGATCCGCGCCTCGGCGGGCATGGCGCCGGCAAGGGCGCCGACGCCGAGCGCGGCGGTGGCAAACATCCTGATACGCATGATCTTACTCCTCGTGACGGTCGTTTCCCCTGCGCCCGCCTAACGGGCCGGGGCCGCGCGCCCTTCGCTGTCCACCCGCCGCACGGTCACGATCCGGACCGGCCGTTCGATCATTTGCCCGCGCATGCTGCCCCGCCCGGCATTGGGGACGGTCGGCGCGGCGAGGATGCGGCGGACCACGTCCATCCCTTCGACCACCCGGCCGAACACGGCGAAGCCGGGCTCGGCGCCGTGCGCATTCATGGCGGGCATGGCATTGGCGGTGATGAAGAACTCGCCCATCGCGCCGGCGCCGCCGTCCGCCTTGGCCATGGAGATGGCGCCCTCGCCATGGCGAAGGCCCGTGCGGCTGGTCGGCTCGTGGGCGATCGGCGGCAGCATGCGCTGATAGTTGCGGCGGATCCCGCCCTGGATGAAGCCCCGCTCCGGCGCGCCCCGGGTCCGCGCGGCGCGGTAGAAACTGGTGCCGTCGAAGCGGCCGTCATCGGCATAAGCGAGGAAGTTCGCGGTGGTGATCGGCGCATGGCGGCCGTCGAGCTCGACGACGACAGTGCCGAGCTCGGTCTCGATCCGGACCCGCGCCGTCGCGGGCGCTGGCGCATGTGCTTTCGGCAGGGCCTTGTGCACGGCGGCGCTGTTGATGGCGGATCGATCGGCGGACGGATCGTCGCCGCAGCTGATCAGCAGCGCCACGGCGGCGATGTAGGTGAGCGGGCGAATCATCGCCCCGGCTATAGCGCAGGACGCCGGCCGCGGCATCGCCGCTCAGCCTTCGGGCAGGGTCCGGTTGACCGGCGCGGGATCGGCCGGCCGGCCCTCGTCGCGTTCCGCCGCCAGCCGCGCGCCCTCGGCCGCGAGCAGATCGAACAATCGCTCCGGATCCTGCCAGCGCAGGGTCGCGGCAAACGCCTCGGCGCCCTCGGCGACGACCAGCTCGCGCGTCCCCGCGGCGACCGCCGCCAGGATCCGCCGGGCGCATTCGGCCGGATCCATGCCCGCCTCGATATTGGCGTCGGATTGGCCGCGCCGGCTGCCGTCGGCCTGCAGCGCATTCGCCGCCACCTCGGTGCGGACCGAGCCCGGCAGGACCGCCGTCACCTTGATGCCGTAGGCGGTTTCGATCTCGGCGCGAAGCGCGTCGCAATAGCCGATCAGTCCGTGCTTGGCCGCGGCATAGCCGGTCCGCAGCACCGGCCCGAGCCGTCCCGCGACCGAGCTGATCGCGACGATATGGCCGCTCCGCCGGGCCGCCATCAGCGGCAGGATTGCCTGGGTGAGCGCGATCGGGGCGAGCAGATCGGTTTCGATCAACATGCGATAGACGGCGAAATCGGTCTCGATGGCGAGGCTGCGCTGGCTGATCCCGGCATTGTTGACGAGGATGTCGACCCCGGCCCGCCAGCCCCAGGCGGCGTCGGCGGCGGCGGGCAAAGCGGCTTCGTCCGTCGCTTCGAAGGGCAGGACCAGCGCTTCGCCGGCCAGTCCTGCGGCAAGCGCGTCGAGCGCATCCCGGCGGCGGCCGGACAGGATCGTCGCCGCGCCATGCGCTGCGAACGCCCGGGCCAGGGCCGCGCCGATCCCCGAGGAGGCGCCGGTGATCCAGACGGTCCGGTTCGAAAAATCCATCTTCGGGCTCCTTAAGCGGGCAGCGCCCAATCGATTGGCTCCAGGCCGCGCGAAACCAGGAAATCATTGGCCTTGGAGAAATGCCGGCAGCCGAAGAAGCCGGCATGAGCCGAGAGCGGCGACGGGTGCGGCGCCTTGAGGACGAGATGATGGCCGCCCTGCTCGACGCTCTGCACGAAGGCCGCCTTCTTCTGCGCGTAGCTGCCCCAGAGCATGAACACGACCGGACCGGGGCGGGCGGCGACGAGGCGGATGACCGCGTCGGTGAAGCGCTCCCAGCCGCGCTCGCGGTGGGAGGCGGCGCGCGCCATCTCGACGGTCAGCACGCTGTTCAGCAGCAGCACGCCCTGCTTTGCCCAATGTTCGAGGAAGCCGTGTCGGGCCGGGCGGAGGCCGAGATCGCTCTCGAGCTCCTTGTAGATGTTGACGAGGCTCGGCGGCGGCGGAACCCCGGGCCGGACCGAGAAGCAGAGGCCGTGCGCCTGCCCCGGGCCGTGATAGGGATCCTGCCCCAGGATCACGACTCGAACCTTGTCGAGCGGGGTCAGGTCCAGCGCGCCGAACCATTCGCCGCCTTTGGGGAAGATGTGCTTGCCGGCCGTTTTCTCAGCGAGGAGAAAGGCCTTGAGCGCCTGCATATAAGGGCTGGCGAACTCGCCGCGGAGCGGCTCCAGCCAGCTGTCGTGGAGCCTGACCTCGCTCACTTAGCGGCGGCGCTGGCGCGCCCGCCATTGCCTGACGGCGTTCAGCGTGTTGGTGACGTGGTTGCGCCAGTTGAGGTCGCTATAGGCGTAGATGATCCGCCCGTCCGGCGCGATCACATAGGAGGTGCGGTTGCTGCGCGGCGTGCCGTCGTTGAGGGCGACGTCATAGGCGCGGATCGTGGCCGCGCTCGCCGTGGCGACCGGGAAGGCGCTGCGGCAGCCTTCGACCGAGAAGCGCCGCAGCGTCTCGTAATCGTCGGCGGACAGGCCGATCACGCGGGCGCCGGCGCGGCGGAAATCGCGCGCGGCTTCGGAAAAGGCATGGGCTTCGAGCGTGCAGCCGCCGGTGAAGGCCTGGGGGTAGAAATAGAGGACGATCGGGCCGTTGCGCAGCTCGCGGCGCAGGTTGAGGCTGAACGGCTGGCCGCCGAGCGCGCCCCTGGTGCTGAAATCGGGCGCCCGCGCGCCGCTCGAAAGCGCCGGGATAGCGGCGGTCGAAGCCAGCGCGAAAACGGCGGCGATGGCGCAGGTGAGGAGACGCATCGTCATGACTCCTTGGGATCGGGTGCGGCGGAACGATAGGCGCAAACGCCGAGGCCCGCCAGCCGCCATTGGCCGCGGCGCGGCGCGCTGCTAAGCCGCGCCCGACATGGTTTTTCCGGGGAGACCCTCGATGCGTATCTTTTGCCTGACCCTTTTCGCCGCCGCCGGCCTCGCCTTCGCCGCGCCCGCCGCCGCGCTGCAGCCCGCCGGTT
>DATINU010000389.1:0-3420 GCA_035473955.1 Allosphingosinicella sp. | reverse complement strand
CTCCGCGACGTCGCGGTGTCCGGCTCGCGGCTCGTCCTGCGGCTGTCGCGCAGCAGCGGGGGCGACGTCACCACCGCCGTCACCCGGCGCGAGGGCAAGGCCTCGCTGGTGATCGTCAAATAGCTGGGCTAAACCCGGCTCATGTCCACCTATACGATCGACACCGCGACCAGCCGCGCGACGCCGACGCCCGCCCCGGGCAAGCGGCTGACCGCCCCCGGCTCTGCTCGCGCGCAAGGGCGGCGAGCCGATCGTCGCGCTCACCGCCTACACGATGCGGATGGCGCAATTGCTCGATCCGCATTGCGACCTGCTGCTGGTCGGCGATTCCCTCGGCCAGGTGATCTACGGCCTGCCCTCGACCATCCCGGTCAGCCTCGAGATGATGTGCGCGCACGGCGCCGCGGTGGTGCGCGGCTCCTGGCACGCTCTGGTTGCGGTCGATATGCCGTTCGGCTCCTATGAGGAAAGCCCGGAGCAGGCGTTCCGCAGCGCCGCGCGGATTCTCAAGGAAACCGGCGCCGCCGCGGTGAAGCTCGAAGGCGGGGAGGCGATGGCCGAAACCGTCGCGTTCCTGGCGAAGCGCGGCATCCCGGTTTGCGGCCATGTCGGGCTGACCCCGCAGGCGGTCAACGCGCTCGGCGGTTATCGCGCGCGCGGGCGCGACGATGCGGAGGCGAAGAAGGTGCTCGCCGACGCGAAGGCCGTGGCCGAAGCCGGCGCCTTCGCGATCGTGCTCGAAGGCGTGATGGAGGAGATCGCGGTCGAGGCGACCAAGGCTGTCGCCTGCCCGACGATCGGCATCGGCGCCTCGGCCCGATGCGACGGCCAGATCCTGGTCACCGAGGACATGATGGGCCTGTTCGAGCGCACGCCGCGCTTCGTGAAGCGGTTCGGTGATCTGGCCGGGGAGATCGGCGCGGCGGCGGCGGCCTATGCCGAGGACGTCAAGACCCGCGCCTTTCCCACCGAAGAGCAGATCTACCGGCCCAAACCATAGAGCCTTCCGTTTCGCGCGCTGCCTAGCTAAGGATGCCGCCGGGGCGCGCGCCCGCCGTGCGCCGGGGCGCGCCATGATATTGTATTCGAAGGGCGAAGGGCCGTGGGGCCGGCCCGGGTTTGGAGATTGAATCTTGGCGCTCAAGCCGGACGAGGGTGAAACCTTCCTCAGAGAGGTCGATGAGGAACTCCGCAAGGAGCAGATGACCAATTTCGTCACCCGCTACGGCTGGTGGCTGTTCGGCGGGGCGCTGCTGATCCTCGCCGCGGTCGGCGGCTGGATGTGGTGGGGCTCGTATCAGGAAGGCGTCGCCGGGGCCAAGGGAACGACGCTGATCGAAGCGCTCGAGGCAACCGAGGCGGGCAACCGCACTGCCGCCAATGCCAAGGCCGAGCAGCTCGTCGACAGCGACATCGACGGCTATCGCGCCGCCGCCTTGTTCACCCGCGCCAACGGGCAGATCGCCGCCGGCAATGCTCCGGCGGCGATCGCCACCTTGCGCAGCATCGCCGCCGACGAAGGGCTGGACGAGAGCTACCGGCAGGCCGCCCTTGTCCGCCAGACCTCGCTCGAATTCGATTCGCTGCGGCCCCAGGAGGTGATCAGCCGCCTCCGCCCGCTCGCCGGCGAGAACAGCCCCTGGCTCGGCAGCGCCGGGGAAATGGTCGCCATCGCCTATCTGAAGCTGAACCGCGCCGATTTGGCCGGCCCCGTCTTCGCCCGCGTCGCCCGCGATGAGAATGTGCCCTCGACGATCCGCGACCGCGCGGCCGGGATGGCCGGCTCGCTGGGCGTCAGCGTGGAACAGAACCCGCAGGGCCAGCCGGCCGCCGCGCCGGCCCGCTAGGCCGCAACAAGGGAACGACCGAATGAAGCGTCTCGTACTGGCTCTGGCCGCGATCAGCCTCCTCGGGGGTTGCGGCATCTTCAAGGACCGCGGGCCGTCCACGCCCACCGTGGGCACGCGCCAGCCCGTGCTCAGCCGCGAAAGCGACGTCACGCCCGATCCGGCGCTCGCGGATGTCGCCGTCACCGTGCCGGGGCCGGTCGCCAATCCCGGTTGGCCGCAGCCCGGCGGCAACGAATCGAAGACGATGATCCATGTCGCGCTCGGCGATGCGCCGAACCGGCTGTGGAGCGTCAGCATCGGCGACGGCAACAGCTTCCGTACCCGCCTGGTCTCCGAGCCGATGGTCGCCGACGGGCGGGTCTATACGATCGATACGATGGCCCGGGTCCGCGCCTTCAACGCCGATACCGGCGCGACGCTCTGGACGCACGAGCTGCGCGGCGAGAATGTCGCCAGCGATTCGCTGTTCGGCGGCGGCGTCGCCTTCAGCGGCGGCCGGGTCTATGCGACCAGCGGCAATGGCGAGATCGCGGCGCTCGACGCCACCAACGGCAATGTCGTCTGGCAGGTGAAGCCGGGCGGGCCCCTGCGCGGCGCCCCTACGATCGCCGCCGACACCGTCTACGTGCTGAGCCAGGACAGCCAGCTCTACGCGCTCGACGCTTCGAACGGTACGCTGCGCTGGGCGGGCTCGGGCACGTTCGAGCTGGCCGGCGTGTTCGGCAGCGCCGCCCCCGCCTTCGCGCAATCGACCCTCGTCGCCGGCTACGCCTCCGGCGAACTGACCGCCTATCGCTACGAGAACGGCAATCCGGTCTGGCAGGACGCGCTGGCCCGCACCGGCATCTCGACCGTTGTCGGCACGCTTTCCGATATCGATGCCGATCCGGTGATCGACAATGGCCGCGTCTTCGCGATCGGCCAGGGCGGCCGCATGGTCGCGATCGAGCTGATCACCGGCCAGCGCGCCTGGGAGCTCAACATCTCCGGCCTCTCGACCCCCTGGGTCGCGGGCGAATGGGTGTTCGTGGTGACGGACCGGGCGAAGCTGCTCGCCGTGTCGCGCGCCTCGGGCCGGATTCGCTGGCTTTCCCAGCTCCCCGCCTTCCGCCGGGCGGAGCGGCGGGGCGAGCCCGACCGGACCGGCCGGGTCAGGGTCCGGCCGGGCGTGGACCCGATCTTCTGGCGCGGGCCGGTGCTCGCCGGCAACAGGCTGGTGCTGACCAGCTCGCGCGGGCAGATCGCCTATATCTCGCCGATCGACGGGCGTGTGCTTTCGACGATCGAAGCGGGCGAGAGCTTCTCGCTGCCGCCGGTGGTCGCGAACAACACGCTCTACGTGCTGTCCGATGACGGGCGGTTGACCGCCTATCGCTAAGGAGGCAGGGCAGGCGCCCTCATGGCACGCCTGCCCACCATTGCGATCGTCGGCCGTCCGAACGTCGGCAAATCGACCTTGTTCAACCGGCTGGTCGGCAAGAAGCTGGCGCTTGTCGATGACACGCCGGGTGTTACCCGCGACCGCCGGCCGGGCGATGCGCGGCTGATGGGGCTGACCTTCACGATCATC
>DATINU010000388.1:0-1582 GCA_035473955.1 Allosphingosinicella sp. | reverse complement strand
TAAGGCAGTTGGTCGAGGCTCACCCGCATGGGCGGATCAATGGCCTCTTTGCGAGTGATTATCAATAGCGCCCTAGGCCGCATGCCTGTGCGGGCGCACCGAGGTGAGGAACGGAGCGTTGCTCGCGCGGCGTTACGCGCGCCGTCATAACGCCTCTGCTAGACCGCAGGATAACGCAGTCGCCCGAGGAAACGGCTGAGCGACAAAGGCGCGCCCGCACCCTTCCAACGCGCCTTGACCTTTTCGAAGCGCATCACGTCGCCGATCCGCCGGTCGAGGAAGGCGCGGGTCTCGGCCATGTCCTCGCTGGCATCGTCAAGGAAGACGAGCAATGTCGAGCCGTAAACGCCGACCAGGATGGCGCGCTTCGAATAGTGGTTGAAATCGGTCGCGGTGTCGCCGGCGAGGCGCCAGATCCGGTCGGCGCTCCGCCAGGCGAGCTTCGCGGCCTGAGGCGCGTTCCGCGGCATGGCCAGGGTCCCGACGGCGCGGCGCAGCGCCTCGCGGTGCGGCGCGGCGGCCTCCAGCCGGAACAGGACGAGATCGCGAATCCGCTCGCGAATCTTCAGCGCGGCGATCCGCTCGGGGGGAAAGGCGGCGAGCAGCGCCTTGTCGATCGTATCGAACCAGGCGTCGATCATCTCGACGGCACCGCCCGGGAAAGCGAGCCGGGCGCGATCGCCGGGGATGCCCATTTCCGCCGCCGCCATGGCCAGCGCCCTTTCGCCCCAGCCGTCGAAGGCGGCGTGGGCGGGGAGGCGCGGCGCCAGTTCGACGCGAAGCTCGTCGAGGTTCATGTCGATCGGTGCGGTCATCGGCCCGTCATTGAGCCTCGGCGAGCTCGCTTGCAAGCCTGCGGTCGGGGACGCGGATCAGGACGAGGGCGATGCAGATGAGGAGCGCGCCGAGCCCGTCGCCGGCCGAAAGCGTCTCGTCATAAGCAAGCCAGCCGATGAGGGCCGAGGCGATCGGCTGGGTCAGGAAACAGAGGCCAACGAGGACGGGCGACAAATAGCCCATGGCGTAGACCAGCAACCCTTGGCCGACGAGCTGACTGGAAATGGAAAGCAGGACCACCGGCGTCCAGTCGCCTGGCACCACCTGCTCGCCGAGGTAGAGTGCGAAGAGCAGGATCGGCAGGGTGCCGGCGACGGTGGCGATGGCGAGCACCGGCCAGGGCTGCATGGTCCGCCGGGCGCGGTCCACAACGATCAGATAGAGCGCGTAGAATAGGCCCGCGAGCAGAGCGAGCAGATCGCCAATGAAATGCGCGCGAGACAATTCGAAGCTATTCCCGAGCAACAGCACGGTACCGGTCAACGCAAGCAGCAAGGCAAAGCCCTGGATCGGGCGGGGCAGGGCGCGGAGCAGCACGAAACCGTAAATGGCGAAGATGAAGCTCGCGAAATTGCCGAAAAGGGTGGCGTTGGCGAGCTTGGTGCGGAGAATCCCTTCGTGCCAGGCGGCGAGATCGGCGGCGAAGAAGATGCCGCCGAGCGCGATCAGGAAGACCAGCACCACGCCCGGAACGCTCTGGCCCCGCTGCTGCCGCCAGCCGATGAAGGCGAGGAACGGCAAGGCA
>DATINU010000387.1:0-13543 GCA_035473955.1 Allosphingosinicella sp. | reverse complement strand
TAGACGCGCCACAGCACCGGACCGACCAGCAACGTCACCAGGCCGCTGACGCCCTGGCCATTCACGATGGCCAGCAGCGCGACGATGATGATGCCCGCGAGGCCCAGCCAGAACAGGATCTGGATGATGACCGGCGTGATGAATTTATCGAAGGTCAGATATTCGTTCATGTCATTCCCCCTCTGTCGGATGCAGGGAGGCTAACCGGGGCGGGCCGGCATAGCAAGACGGAGGCGTAACGAATGAATTGTGTGGGTGTTTGGGCGGCTCGACCGTGCGGATAGATGCCACCGTTCGTCCGCGCTTGCCGCCGTGGCCAAGGCGGACCAAGATGGCGCCCGGAGCAAGGGGAGGGCGCGATGGCGAGCTGGCGGGCGAAGAAGGCAATCGTGGAGGTCGAGGACCTCGCCCCCGAGCATCGGCTGAAGCGCTCGCTCTCCTGGCCGCATCTCGTCGCCCTCGGCGTCGGCGCGATCGTCGGCACCGGCATCCTGACCCTGACCGGAGTCGGCGCCGCCAAGGCGGGGCCGGCGGTCATTCTCTCCTTCGCCATCGCCGGCATCATCTGCGCGGCGGCGGCGCTCGCCTACGCCGAAATGGCGACGATGATCCCGGCCTCGGGGAGCGCCTATACCTATACCTATGTGGTGGTTGGCGAGTTGATCGCCTGGATCGTCGGCTGGAGCCTGATCCTCGAATACAGCCTTGTGGTGAGCGCGGTCGCGGTCGGCTGGTCCGGCTATGCTGCGCCTCTGCTGGAACATTATCTCGGCATGCCCATGGCCTTGATGCAGGGGCCGGAACTCGGCGGCATCGTCAATCTGCCGGCGATTTTCATCGTCTTCGTCGTCGCCGGGCTCTTGATCTACGGCACGCGCGAAAGCGCGACGCTGAACGCGATCCTGGTCTGCGTGAAGGTGTTGGCGCTGATCGTCTTCGTCGCGGTGACCTTGCCCTATTTCACCAGCGCCCATTTCGAACCGTTCATGCCCTACGGCTTTCCGAAATCGGGGGCGCCCGGCGCGGAGGTTGGCGTCATGGCGGCATCGGCAATCATCTTCTTCGCCTTTTACGGCTTCGACGCGATCGCCACCGCCGCAGAGGAAACGAAGAACCCCGGCCGGGATCTTTCCATCGGCATCGTCGGCTCGATGGTGGTGTGCGTGATCATCTACATGGCGGTTGCCACCGCGGCGATCGGGGCGCTGGCCTATACCCGGTTCGCCGACAGCCCGGAGCCGTTGGCCCTGATCCTGCGCACGATCGGCCAGCCGCTCGCCGCCCAGTATCTCGCTCTTTCGGCGGTGATCGCCTTGCCGACCGTGATTCTGGCTTTCTTCTATGGACAGAGCCGGATCTTCTTCGTGATGGCGCGCGACGGGCTGCTCCCGCGCAGCCTCGCCCGGGTGTCGGGACGCGGCTCGCCGACCCGGATCACGCTCTTCACCGCGGTGATCGTCGCCGCTTTGGCCGGGATCATCCCGCTGGCGCAGCTGGCCGCGTTGGCCAATGCGGGGACGCTGACCGCGTTCATCGCGGTCTGCGCCTGCATGCTGATCATGCGGCGGCGCGCGCCCGATGCGCCGCGCAAGTTCCGCACCCCCGCCGCCTGGCCGGTCGGCCTGTTCGGGATCGCCGGCTGTCTCTACCTGCTCTACAGCCTGCCGCAGCGGACCCAGCTCTGGTTCCTCGGCGCGCAGGTTGTCGGGCTTGCCATCTATCTCGCCTACGGCGCCCGCCGCAGCGTCGCGGGGACGAAGGAGGTTTGAGAATATGCTGAGGCGGTTGCTTATTGCCCTGCTGCTCTGTCTGGCGGGGCCGGTATTGGCGCAAAGCCCGCCTGCCGCGGCGCCGGACCTGCCGCGGGTCGCGCTGGTGACCGACAAGGGGCGGATCGTGGTCGAGCTGGAAACGGTCCGCGCGCCGGTCACCGCGGGGAATTTCTTGCGCTACGTCGATGCGCGGCGCTTCGACGGGATGGAATTCTACCGGGCGATGCCGGGCAATGCGCCGGGCACCGGCCTGATCCAGGGGGGCGTGCGCGATTCGCGCAAGCTCTTCCCGGTGATCGCGCACGAACCGACCTCGCAGACCGGGCTCAGCCATGTCGACGGCGCGCTGTCGGCACCGCGCTTCGCGCCGGGCACTGCGCAGAGCGACTTCACGATCATGGTCGGCCCGCAAGCCTATCTCGATGCCGGGCCCAATTCGGGCAGCGGCGATCCCTACGGCTTTGCGGTATTCGGCCGGGTTGTGGAGGGGATGGACGTGGTCCGCGCGATCCTGGCCGCGCCGACCTCGCCGACCGAAGGGGAGGGCTGGATGCGTGGGCAGATGCTGAGCCCGCGCGTGCGCATCATTACGGCGCGGCGGGTGCAACCCTAAGCAGGGCCGAACGCCCCGCTTGCCTCGTCGAGGACGTGCAGCACGCCGTCCGAGATGGCGAAATAGGCGCCGTGGAGTTTTAGCCGCCCCGTAGTCTCGCGCTCGGCGACCCAAGGGAAGCTTCTGAGGTTGCGTAGCGAGACGCGCACGCCTTCATGCTCCATGGCGAGGAAGGCTTCGCGGCCGAGCTCCGGATGGCGTTCGCGGATGCCCTCACGGGCGCCGGAAAGCATGTCGATCCAGTGCGCTATGAAATGGCCTTCGCCGTGCGGGGCGTCATCAAACTGCCCGGTGAGCGCCGCCGCGCAACCGCCGCAAAAGCCGTGGCCCATCACCACCAGCTCATCGACCTCGAGCTGGGTGACCGCGAATTCGAGCGCCGCCGAGACGCCGTGATAGTGCTTGTCGCGCTCGAAAGGCGGGACGAGGTTGGCGACGTTGCGCACGACGAACATCTCGCCGGGGCGCGCGTCGAAAATCTGGCTGGGATCGACGCGGCTGTCGGAACAGGCGATCACCATCACCTTCGGGCTCTGCCCCTCGGCCAATTCGGCCCAACGGTCGCGCTCGGCGCGCCATTCGCGGTCGCGGAAGCGGCGATAGCCTTCGATCAGGGTCGCGAAATCGGCCATGGCCCGAGCCGTTAGGCCAAGGAGGGAAGGGGTGGCAAGAGCGGGCAAGGATCGCTATCTCCCGCGCCATGAGCGAAGCCGATCCCGCCAGCGTGCCGACGCCCGCGCCGCGCCAGCGCAAGCCCGACTGGATCCGGGTCAAGGCGCCAGTCAGCCAGGGCTATCTGGAAACCAAGCGGCTGATGCGCTCGCTCAATCTCGCCACGGTCTGCGAGGAGGCGGCCTGCCCCAACATCGGCGAGTGCTGGACCAAGAAGCACGCGACCGTGATGATCCTCGGGGACACCTGCACGCGGGCCTGCGCCTTCTGCAACGTCAAGACGGGGATGCCCCGCGCGGTCGATCCGCTTGAGCCGGAGCATGTCGCGACCGCCGCTGCGGAGCTTGGGCTTACCCATATCGTCGTGACTTCCGTGGACCGCGACGATCTGCCCGACGGCGGCGCGAGCCAGTTCGTCAAGGTGATCGAGGCGCTGCGGCGGAACACGCCGTCGACGACGATCGAGATCCTGACCCCCGATTTTCGCAACAAGGCGGAGAGCGCGGTCGAAAAGATCATCGAAGCGCGCCCCGACGTCTACAATCACAATCTGGAGACGGTGCCGCGCCTCTACCCGACGATCCGGCCCGGCGCGCGTTACTACGCGTCGTTGCGGTTGCTGGAGAGCGTGAAGCGGCACGACCCCTCGATCTTTACCAAATCGGGCGTGATGGTCGGGCTCGGCGAGCAACGGCATGAGGTCCATCAGGTGATGGACGACATGCGCTCGGCCGACGTCGATTTCCTCACCATGGGCCAATATCTGCAGCCGACCCCGCGCCATGCGACGGTCGAGGAGTTCGTCACCCCGCAGGCGTTCAGCGCCTATGCAGCGATCGCTCGCGCGAAAGGCTTCCTGCTCGTCGCCGCCAGCCCGCTGACCCGCTCCTCCTATCATGCCGGCGACGATTTCGAGAAGATGCGCGTCGCCCGCGCCGCGAAGCTGGCGGCCCGCCCGACCTGATGCCGCGTCATACCGAAACGCGCGTCCTGCCTTACACGCCGGACCAGCTGTTCGATCTTGTGGCGGATGTCGGCCGCTACCAGGAATTTCTGCCATGGGTCGCGGCAACGCGGATCCGCGCGAACGGCGAGACCGAGATGCTCGCCGACCTCGTCGTCGGCTTCGGCGCGCTGAAGGAGACGTTCAGCTCGCGGGTCAGGAAGTCACGGCCCGCGGAACTCAAGATCGATTATCTCGAAGGGCCTCTGAAATATCTCCACAACAGCTGGAAGTTCCGCGCCGCGCCGGGCGGGACCGAAGTGGATTTCTGCGTCGATTTCGCGTTCAAGAACCGCATCTTCGAGGCGCTGGCGGGACAGATGTTCGATCGCGCGCTCAGGAAGATGATCGGCGCCTTCGAGACTCGCGCGGCCGTGCTTTATGGCGAAGGCGGCTCCGGAAGCAGCAAGTCGAGCGCGAAGAGCGCCGCCTGAAGGCGGACGCCGCCGCGCCCCAGGTCCCCGAAACATTCGGTGTCGGCGACGATCTGCTTCGGATCGGCGTCGCGCTCGGCGCGAGCGAAGACGACGGTGCCGACGGGCTTGCGGTCCGAACCGCCGGCGGGGCCGGCGATGCCCGTCAGCGCCACCGCCACGTCGGCGTCGGACGCCTTGAGCGCACCCTGCGCCATCGCCCAGGCGGTCGCGACCGAGACCGAGCCGAACGTGTCGATCACATCCTCGCTGACCTGCAGGAGCCGCGACTTGGCCTGGTTCGAATAAGTGACGAGCCCGGTTTCGAACACATCCGAGCTGCCGGCGATCTCGGTCAGCGCGGCGGCGACCAACCCCCCCGTGCAGCTTTCCGCGACGGCGATCCGGCGCCCGGCGGCGCGGTTCGCGTCGATCACCCGCCGTGCCTTGTCGGTCAGCACCGGCGGGAGGACATAGTCGCGGATCTCGGTCATCTTTCCTCCGGCAGCATGACCGTGGCGACGGCCTGGCAGGCGATCCCTTCGCCGCGGCCGGTGAAGCCGAGGCGCTCGGTCGTGGTCGCCTTCACGCTAATGTGGGGCTGTGGCAGCCGCAACAGACCGGCGATGCGCGCCCGCATCGCGTCCCGATGCGGGCCGATCTTCGGCGCCTCGCAGATGATGGTGAGATCGACATGGGCGATGCGGCCGCCCCCCTGCTCGACCAGATCGCGGGCATGTTCGACGAAGAGGGACGAGGGCGCGCCGCGCCATTGCCGGTCGGCGGGCGGGAAGTGGTCGCCGATATCGCCCGCGCCGAGCGCGCCGAGGATCGCGTCGGTGAGGGCGTGGAGCGCGACGTCGGCGTCGCTATTGCCGGCGAGGCCCTTGTCGTGCGGGATTTTGAGGCCGCCGAGCCAAAGCTCCTCGCCCTTGGCAAAGGCGTGGACGTCGAAGCCGAAGCCGACGCGAGGGCCGAGCATCGCCGCCTCGAGCCGGCGGAAATCGGCGTCGTAGGTGAGCTTTTCGAGCGCCGGATCGCCCCGGACGATGGCGACCTTGAGCCCCGCGGCGCGGGCGATCTGGCCATCGTCGGTCGCCTCGCCCCCGGTCCAGGCGGCGTGGGCGCGGCGGATCGCGTCGAACCGGAAGGCCTGGGGAGTCTGGACGCGCAGCAGCCGGCTCCGGTCGATCGGCGTGCCGTCGGCGCGGACCAAGGTGTCGACCTCCGGCAACGCGGGGATGGCGGCATCGGCATCGTCGAGCGCTTCGATCAGCCGCTCCCAGACGTCCAGATAGACGAGCGCCCGGGCGGCGTCGTGGATCAGGATTCGCGCCACGTCGCCGGCCCCGGCGAGCGCCTCGATCCCGTTGGCCACCGACTGCCGCCTGGTGGCCCCGCCAATGATTGGCGCGGGGAGGGGGCGATCGCCTATCGCCTCCCGATAGGCCGCCTCCTGGCCCGCGCCGATTACCACCTGGATGTCGGTCGCCCCAGCGCGCAACAGATGGTCGATGGCGTGGGCGATGAGGGCCTTGCCGGCAATCCGACGATATTGCTTGGGCGTGTCGCCGCCGGCGCGGCTGCCGCTCCCCGCCGCCACCAGCAATGCCACCGTCCTGCCCATGGCGAGGCCCTAAACTTGCCCGCCAGCGCATTCCACCCTATTTCGCCCGGCCATGCCCCGCCTGAAGCCTATCCAGATCGGCCCGGTGACGGTCGAGACGCCGGTGATCCTGGCGCCGATGACGGGCGTTACCGACATGCCGTTCCGGCGGCTCGTGAAGCGCTACGGGGCGGGACTTACGGTCAGCGAGATGATCGCCAGCCAGGCCGCCATCCGCGAGACCCGCCAGTCGCTGCAGAAGGCGATATGGGACCCGATCGAAGAGCCGGTTTCGATGCAGCTTGCGGGCTGCTCACCCAAAGAGATGGCCGAGGCTGCCAAGCTTTCCGAAGAGCGCGGCGCGGCGATCGTCGACATCAATATGGGTTGCCCGGTGAAGAAGGTGGTGAACGGCGAGGCCGGATCGGCGCTGATGCGCGATCTGAAGCTCGCGGCCGCGATCATCGAGGCGACGGTAAAAGCGGTCTCGGTGCCGGTGACGCTGAAGATGCGGATGGGCTGGGACCATGCCAGCCTGAACGCGCCCGAGCTGGCCCGGATCGCCGAGAATCTGGGGATCAGGATGATCACCGTGCACGGCCGCACGCGCTGCCAGATGTACCGCGACAGCGCCGATTGGGCCTTCATTCGCAAGGTGAAGGACGCGGTCTCGGTGCCGGTCATCGCCAATGGCGACATCAACACGATCGAGGATGTCGATGCGGCGCTCGCTCAATCCGGCGCGGACGGAGTGATGATCGGCCGCGGCGCCTATGGGCGGCCCTGGCTGCTGAGGCAGGCGATGCACTGGCTGAGCACCGGCGAGCGTCTGCCCGATCCGAGCCTGGACGAGCAATATGCCGTGATCGTCGAGCAATATGACGCGATGCTTGAGTTATACGGGGCTCAAGTCGGCGCCAATTGCGCGCGCAAGCATATTGGCTGGTATACGAAGGGGCTGCACGGCTCGGCCGAGTTCCGCAACGCCTTCAACCAGGAGGCCGATCCCGCGCGAGCCAAGGCGATGCTCCGCGACTTCTACGCGCCCTGGCTGAGCAAGGCTGCGGCTTAAGCGGCAAAAGCGCACCACTTCGCGACGAGCCGAGTGAATGCGCTGTGTTTTTTAGGCCACATTGTTGTGCTAGGGCCGCAGCGTGAACGCCGAAACAGCGATCCGTGTCGAGTCCGCCAGACCGCCCCGTTGGCGGCGCAGGCTCTCCGTGCTGACGCGGCGCAATGCCTGGGTGCTGCCGCTTGAGGTCGCCGCCGCGGTTGCGCTGATCGCCACCCTGACCTTCGGCTATTTCACCATCGCCCGGGCGGGGGAGGCTGGCCTGCTGCTGACCCCGGAGCGCGTAGCGATCCTGCTGGTCGCGACCCTGGTGCCGGCGATGGCGCTGATGACCCTCGCCGCGCGGCGGCTCGCGGTCAGGCGTGCGGCGCGGCGCGGGGCGGGGCTCAAGGGAAGACTGCCGGCCCGGCTGGTCGCGATCTTCTCGGTCATCGCCAGCGTGCCGACCCTGCTCGTGGTGATCTTCGCCTCGATGCTGTTTCAATATGGCGTGGAATTCTGGTTCTCGGACCAGGCTCGCGGCATGCTCGAAAATGCCGCCAGCCTGGCCCGGGAGAATTACGACCGCGAAGTCGAGCGCGTGAATCTCGAAACCGTGACGATGAGCGGCGACCTTGCTTCCTATCTACAGCAGGTGCCGAGCGAGAGCCCGCCCTTCGCCGAGGGCTTCGCCCGGCAGGTTTATGAGCGCAACCTTTCTGAGGCGATCATCCTCACCGTCGGCCGGGACAACGAAATCCGTTCGCTGGCCCTGGTCAATCCCTATGATCGCGATCTGCAGCAGGTGGTGACGCCGCAGATGATCGCCGCGGTCCGCGATCAACGGTCGAGCATCGCCGTTCCCAGCACCGATCGGATCGCGGCTCTGACCCCGATGCCGAGCAATCGGGGCGTCTATCTCTACGCCGCGCGCGTCTTCGAGCCCGATCTCGCCCGGCAGCTGCAGCGCGGCGCGGCTGTGCTCGAAGACTATCGGACGTTGGCCAAGCGCACGCGCAGCCTGCAGATCACCTTCAATGCCGCTTTGCTCGGCGTCTCGCTGCTGATCGTCGCCATTGCCATCTGGATCGCGCTGCGCATGGCGGACCGGCTGGTGCGGCCGGTCGGCGAATTGGTCAATGCGGCCCGGCAGGTGACCGCGGGCGACCTCTCCGTGCGGGTGCCCGCCACGCCGGTGAAGGACGAGGTCGCGACGCTCGGCAGCGCCTTCAACCGGATGACCAGCCGGCTCGAGGAGCAGACCGGGGCCCTGGTCGCCGCCAATGCGCAACTCGACAGCCGTCGGGCCTTTACCGAGGCGGTACTCTCCGGCGTGACCGCAGGCGTGCTTTCGGTCGACGAAGAGCGAGTGGTGCAGCTGCTGAACCGTTCGGCCGAGGCCCTGCTCAAGACCGGCGGCACGAGCCCCGTCGGGCAGAAGCTCGCCGACCTGGCGCCGGAGCTCGACCGGCTGTTGATTTCCGACGAGCGCGAGGACGTGGTCCAGCTCGCCTCGTCGGGCGAACCGCGGACGCTGGCGGTGAAGACCGTCCAGGTGAAGGGCGGCCATGTGCTCACCTTCGACGATATCACCGAGCAATTGCTCGACCAGCGCCGCGCCGCCTGGTCGGATGTCGCCCGGCGGATCGCGCACGAGATCAAGAACCCGCTTACCCCGATCCAGCTCGCCGCCGAGCGGTTGCAACGTCGTTATGGCGCCGAGGTGGCGAGCGACCCCGCCACGTTCGAGCGGCTGACCGGAACGATCGTCCGCCAGGTCGGGGACCTCAGGCGCATGGTCGATGAATTCTCCTCCTTCGCGCGGATGCCCAAGCCGGCCTTCGCCGAGGCCTCGCTCGGCGAAATCGCCCGCCAGGCGCTGTTTCTGCACGAGGTCGCGCACCCGGAGATCGCCTTCAGCCTCGACGCGCCCGATCCTGCGCCGAACCTGGTTTGCGACCGCCGCTTGCTCGGCCAGGCGCTGACCAACATTGTCAAAAATGGCGTCGAGGCGATCCAGCAGAAGCATGAAGAGGGCAAGGCGAAGCGGAGCAAGCGGCAGGACAAGGTCGCGATCGCGATCCGCGAAGAGGGGAGCAAGATCACCATCGAGGTGACCGACACCGGCATCGGCCTGCCCAGCGAACGGGCGCGGATGACCGAGCCCTATATGACGACGCGGACCAAGGGTACGGGCCTCGGCCTCGCCATCGTCAAGAAGATCGTCGAGGAGCATTTCGGCCAGATCGAATTCGACGACGCGCCGGAGGGCGGCTCGTTGATCCGGCTCAGCTTTGATTCGCGCACGCTCGCCCAGCTCGATCCGGGCGTGAGATATTCCGAAAATACGATTATAAGTGGTTGATTTATGGCGTTAGACATTCTCATTGTAGACGACGAGCAGGACATCAGGGAGCTCGTCGCGGGCGTGCTGGAGGATGAGGGCTTCGCGCCCCGCACCGCCGGCAACAGTACCGAGGCGCTGGAGGCGCTCGATGCGCGCCGTCCCTCCCTCGTGCTGCTCGACGTCTGGCTGCAAGGCTCGAAGCTCGACGGGCTGCAATTGCTCGAGGAGGTGAAGCGCCGCGACCCGACGCTGCCCGTGTTGATGATCTCCGGCCACGGCAATCTCGACACGGCCGTCGCCGCGATCCGGCAGGGGGCGGTGGATTTCATCGAGAAGCCGTTCGAGGCCGGGCATCTCGTTCATCTCGTCAGCCGTGCCACGGAAACCGAGCGGCTGCGGCGCGAGAACGAGGCGCTTCGCCAGCAGATCGGCAGCGAAATGGAGCTGACCGGAACCTCGGCGGCGATCAACAATGTCCGCGCCACGCTGAAGCGGGTGGCGGCGACCGGCAGCCGCGTGCTGATCGCGGGCCCCGCCGGCGTCGGCAAGGAGGTCGCGGCGCGGCTGCTGCACAATTGGAGCCCGCGCGCCAAGGGGCCGTTCGTCGTGGTCAGCGCGGCGCGGATGACGCCCGAACGGGTCGAGGAGGAATTGTTCGGCGTGGAGGAGGGCGGCGAGCTGGTTCGGCCCGGTCTGCTCGAACAGGCGCATGGCGGCACGCTCTTCCTGGACGAGATCGCCGATATGCCGCTCTCGACCCAGGGCAAGATCCTGCGCGTGTTGACCGATCAGAGCTTCACCCGCGTCAGCGGCCAGCGCGTCGTCAAGGTCGACATGCGCGTCGTTTCCTCGACCGCGCGCGCCTTGCCGGAGGAGATCGCCGCGGGCCGCTTCCGCGAGGATCTCTATTACCGGCTTAACGTCGTGCCCGTGCACTTGCCGGCGCTGGCGGACCGGCGCGAGGACATTCCCGAGATCGTCGCCCATTTTTCGGCCCGCTACGCGGCCGATCAGCGGGTGCGGACGCCGGCCATCTCGACCGACGCGCTCGCCGCACTGCAAGCCTATGACTGGCCCGGCAACGTCCGCCAGTTGAGGAATGTGATAGAGCGCACGATCATCCTGGCGCCGGGCGAGCGGATCGGCTGCATCGAGGTCGATATGCTGCCGCCGGAGATTCTGAGCGACCAGGCGCAGTTGACCCCCAACGAGGCGGTCAAGGCGATCATGGGGACGCCACTCCGCGAGGCGCGGGAGACCTTCGAGCGGGAATATCTGCGCGTGCAGATCCGCCGCTTCTCGGGCAATATCTCGCGTACCGCCAACTTCATCGGCATGGAGCGTTCGGCGCTGCACCGGAAGCTGAAGGCGCTCGGCCTCGCCGATACGCGCGGGGAGGGGAGCGAGTAACGCAAAAGCGGAACATTGGCGCTGGGGGCGGCGCATGATATTGGTGCGGCGCGGCCAAGGTGCCGCCAATAAGGCCAGAAAGAGAGCGCAATGCCCGACAAGGTCAACAATCTGCAGGACATGTTCCTGAACAGCCTCAGGCGGTCGAAGACGCCGGTCACCATGTTCCTGGTGAAGGGCGTGAAGCTGCAGGGCATCATCACCTGGTTCGACAATTTCTCGGTCTTGCTCCGCCGCGACGGCCAAGCCCAGCTCATCTACAAGCATGCCATCTCGACGATCATGCCGGGGCAGCCGGTCGATCTGGCGGGTGTGCAGGAGGCGTTCGCGGAGGGTCTGGACAAGAAGAAGCCGACCCTCCTGCAGGAAGTGTTCCTGAGCGCGGTGCGCAAATCGGGCGAGCCGGTGACGATGTTCCTGGTCAACGGCGTTATGCTGCAGGGCGAGATCGCCGCCTTCGACCTCTTCTGCATGCTGCTCGAGCGCGACGGGCTCTGCCAGCTCGTGTACAAGCACGCCATCTCGACCGTGCAGCCTGAAAACCCGATCAACTTCCAGGAAGCCCAGGCCGAGGAGTGAGCGGCTGAGCGTTTTCAACCGGGAGTCCGACGACGAATTCACGCGTGGCGCGAGAGCGGTCGTGGCGCTGCCCGAGCTTGGCCAGACGGCGCGGGACGCGGCCGCGCGGCTCGAGGAGGCGGCGGGTCTGGCCGAGGCGATCGGCGTCGCGGTCGAGGACAAATTGCATTTCCGCGTCCGCCAGCCGCGCCCGGCCACGCTTTTCGGCAAGGGCCAGGTCGAGCAGATCGCCGACGCGGTACGCATCGCCGAGGCCGAGCTCTTGATCATCGACGCCGCGATCACGCCGGTGCAGCAGAAGAATCTGGAGAATGAGACCAAGGCCAAGGTGATCGACCGCACCGGGCTCATCCTCGAAATTTTCGGCGAACGGGCGGCGACCGCGGAGGGGCGGCTGCAGGTCGAGCTGGCCCATCTCGACTATCAAGCCGGGCGGCTGGTGCGGTCATGGACCCATCTCGAGCGGCAGCGTGGCGGCTTCGGCTTCCTCGGCGGGCCGGGCGAGACCCAGATCGAGGCCGACCGGCGGCTGATTCGCGACCGGATGGCGAAGCTCCGGAAGGAGCTCGATCAGGTCGCCCGCACGCGCGGCCTGCACCGGGCGCGGCGGCACCGGGCGCCCTGGCCGGTGATCGCGCTGGTCGGCTATACCAATGCCGGTAAATCGACCCTGTTCAACCGCGTCACCCGCGCCGACGTGATGGCCGAGGATCTGCTCTTCGCCACGCTCGACCCGACCATGCGGGAGATCAGCCTGCCCGGGTTCGACAAGGCGATTCTCTCGGACACGGTGGGCTTTATCTCGGACTTGCCGACGCAGCTGGTAGCCGCTTTTCGCGCGACGCTGGAGGAGGTGATTTCCGCTGACCTCATCGTCCATGTCCGCGACATATCCCACCCGGACAGCGACCCCCAGCGCGTCGATGTCGAGCAGGTGCTGAAGGAGATCGGAGGGGAGGTGACGCCGCGGCTTGAGGCCTGGAACAAGATCGACGCGCTGGACGCCGAGGCGGCGAACCGCGCCCGCGCGGAGGCGGCGCGGCGCGAGGATGCGGTTGTCCTATCGGCACTGACTGGGGAAGGGGTCAGCGAGCTGCTCGCTGCGGCCTCGGAACGGTTGCGGAAGGACGCGAAGGTCCGGGAGATCACTCTATCCGCCGGCGACGGGGAGCTGATCGCCTGGCTCCACGCCAATGGCGAAGTGTTGACTCACGACTATGAAGGCCTGGAGACGCGCTTTGCCGTGCGGCTGTCCGACAAGGATTGGGCACGCTTCCAGGCGTGGCGGCGCGACCGGGGCGACTAGGCCGGTCTCGAAGACTCAGTCCTCGAACAGCTTAGTGATCGCCCAGATCCCACCCCCGATTATTGCAGCGCCGATTACAAAGGGCGCCGCGGCCACCGCTACCGCCGTCGTGGCGGCCGTGGCGGCGGCCACACCGGAGGCGGCCGCCGCGCCTCCGGCGCTCACGGCAGCGCCGATCCCGCCACCCGCCGCCAGGGTCGCGCCCACGGCATTGCCTACACCGGTCACGCCGGCCGACTGGATATGCCGTCCCATATGCGTGGCCGCAGCGCCCGCGACCACACCGACTCCGAGAGCAACTCCCGTCTCGATCGCCTTTTCCGTAAGCTCTTCCTTGAGCAGGTCGTCCGACATACGTTTCCCCCTTCAGACTCAGTCGATCGAAGGAGAGGCTAGCGCCCGTATTCCGACGCGGCAATTGTCTTGTTCCCGCACGGAAACTGCACCGGGAAGGGTCGCAACGGTGCGCGCTGAGCGCCGGCGGCTAGACCAGCTTCTTGGCCCGCTGCCAGAGCGCTTCCAGTTCATCGATATTCATATCTTTGAGCGATTTATCAGCGATTTCTTCCACTTTGCGGAAACGCGTTTCGAAGCGCGACGTGGCCTCGCGCAGCGCGGTCTCCGGCTCCACGTCCATGTGCCGGGCGTAATTGACCACGGCGAAGAGCAGATCGCCGAGCTCGGCGGCGCGCTCTTCATCGGTTTCGGCGCGCTCGATCTCGCCCATTTCCTCGTCGATCTTGGCTTTCGGGCCGCTGATGTCGGGCCAGT
>DATINU010000386.1:0-2532 GCA_035473955.1 Allosphingosinicella sp. | reverse complement strand
AGGGCGGCGCTCCCTGTCGGGGCGGCCGCCCTTTTTGCATGTCTGGTACCTCGGGCCTGGCCCGGAAGGCAGTCCAGCCCCTTGCGGGGGGGCGGCACCATGCCATATTTACGGCGTTGATATGGGTGTGAACAATTCAGTGATCAGGGCGATGTCCGACGACGACCGGACGGGGATCGACGAGGGCACGGGCCTCGGCGTCGCCACCAAGACGCGCACCCGCACCAAGACGCCCTCGCCCTACAAGGTGCTGATGCTGAACGACGACTACACGCCGATGGAATTCGTCATCCACGTCCTGCAGAGCTTCTTCAAGATGGGGATCGAGGACGCCACCCGGGTGATGCTCCACGTCCACCAGCGCGGCGTCGGCGTCTGCGGGATTTTCCCCTATGAGGTCGCGGAGACCAAGGTCGCCCAGGTGATGGATTTCGCGCGGGCCAACGAGCATCCGCTGCAGTGCACGCTGGAGAAGGCCTGAGGCCTCTTCGTCATCCCGGCAAAGGCCGGGATCTCAGGACCAGAAGTTACGGTGGGTCTCCACGAGGCCCCGGCCTTCGCCGGGGTGACGCCTAGCGTGCCGGCGGAAGCCAGCCGGTCTCGATGCCCGTGCGGTCGGTGAAGTTCGAATCGGAGATCAGCCCTTTTTCGTTGCGCAGGTGGAGCTGGCCGTTGCGGCGCTCGATAATGCCGTCTTCGGCGAGCGCGCGCATCATCCGGTTGACGTGGACCGCGGTGAGGCCGGTGGCATCGCCGATATCCTCCTGGGTCAGCGGCAGATGAACCCCTTCACCCTCGGCGATCAGGCCCAGCCGCCGCATCCGCGCGAAAATCTCGCAGAGCAGGGCGCCGACCCGGGCGCGGGCCGAGGTGCGGCCGATCGAGGCGAGCCGGTCGGCCAGGGCGACGCGGCTGGCCACGGTGAGGGCGAGCAAGAGCGCGCCGATCCGCGGGTGCTGGTCGATCAGCTGGGCCAGCTTTTCCCGGCTGAACGGGCACAAGACGACATCGGTGACCGCCGTCACGGTTTCGGGCGAATCGGGAAAGGCGAGCAAGGGCAGGCCGATTATGTCGCCCCGGAAGTGAAAGCGCATGATCTGCCGGCTGCCATTGCCGAGCACGGCCGAATTGTGCAGCCAGCCCGAGCGGACCACGAACATTTCGCGCGGCTTCTCATTCTCGCGGATGATCACGGCACCGCGGCGATAGGTACGGTCCGGCTCCTCGAGCCGGTCGAGCGCGGCCATTTCCGCATCGGATAGCCGAACATAATGGCGCAGCCGTTCGGCTAGGCAGGAACCCCCCAAAACGCCCTCTTCCCCTTGAATACGCATAACTAACTGATCCGAAACAATAACGGCAAATCTTGCCCGTGCGCTGATCCAAATCAAGAACTCATTCATTCTGCGTCGTTTTTTCCGACTTCCCCTCTGCGGCTTGCGCAAGGCGCGGGAGGGCGTAAGACCCGTTTCATGGACAAGATCATCATCCGCGGCGGCAGGAAACTGAGCGGCCGCATCCCCATTTCGGGCGCGAAGAACGCGGCGCTGACGCTGATGCCCTGCGCGCTGCTGACCGACGAGCCGCTGACGCTGAGGAACCTGCCGCGGCTCGCCGACGTCGATGGCTTCGGCCATCTGCTGAACGAACTCGGCGTCTCCACCGCGGTCGAAGGCTCGCGGCGGGGCGAGGTCGGGCGGGTGATGACCTTCCGGGCGAGCAATATCGCCTCGACCGTGGCGCCTTACGACATCGTCAGGAAGATGCGCGCCTCGATCCTCGTGCTCGGGCCGTTGCTCGCGCGCGCGGGCGAGGCGACCGTCTCGCTGCCCGGCGGCTGCGCGATCGGCAGCCGGCCGATCGACCTGCATTTGAAGGCGCTGCAGGCGCTCGGCGCCGAGATCGAGATCGCTTCCGGCTATGTGAAGGCGATCGCGCCCAAGGGCGGCCTCGTCGGCGGCACGATCAGCTTCCCGATCGTCTCGGTCGGCGCGACCGAAAATGCGCTGATGGCGGCCGTACTCGCCAAGGGCACGACGGTGATCGAAAATGCCGCGCGCGAACCCGAAATCACCGATCTTTGCACCTGTCTCAACGCGATGGGCGCCGAGATCGAGGGGCTGAGGAGCGACACCCTGACCGTCCAGGGCAAGGACCGGCTGCACGGCGCCACCCATGCGGTGATGCCCGACCGGATCGAGGCGGGCTCCTATGCCTGCGCGGCCTTGATCACGGGGGGCGAGCTCGATCTCGGCGCCGAGCGACTGCAGCGCCTTCAGATGCAGGTCGATCGGCCGGTTGCCGATCGCGCAGCCACCCGGCAGCGACACCGTCGCTTCGCCGGCCCGGGCGACCAGCGGCCCCAGCACCAGGATCGAGGCGCGCATCTTGCGGACGATGTCATAGGGCGCGACGGTCGAGGCGATGTTGGCCGCGCGGAAGGTCATCACCCGGCCGAACTCGCCCTTGCGGGTGCCCTCGATCGCGGTGGACGGGCAGCGAACCCACGCGGCTGGTGGCGGATCCAGCGGC
>DATINU010000385.1:0-2212 GCA_035473955.1 Allosphingosinicella sp. | reverse complement strand
CTGGATGGCGGCGAGACCGTTTTCGACCACCTTGCTCCAGGCGGCGGCCAGATCGGCGGGGTTAGGCGCGGATTCGGGGAGCTTCCAGACGCGGTTGTCGGTCATACCGGCCTCCCTTTCTGTTCCACGGCGGAGGCCGGGGCCCAGGCGCCGTTGAAAACGGCGGCTTTGCCGCCGCCTGGGCCCCGGCCTTCGCCGGGGAACAAGTGAGCGCAGGTGAACAACTTCGTCATGCGTCGGCTCCTAACGGCGTCCATGCTTCCTGCGCGGGCAGCGGCTCGAAAATGCGGTCGATCATCGCGTCCGTAACCTCTTCAGGCGTCGCCGGGCTCCACCTTGGCGCATTGTCCTTGTCGATCAGCAAAGCGCGGACGCCTTCGATGAAATCGGGATGGCGGAACATGCGCACGACGATGCCGTACTCCAGCCGCATCTCGTCGAGGAAGTGGAATTGGCGCGGGCTTTCGACGAGGAGGCGGAGCGAGACCTTGCAGGCGGTGGGGGATTTGGCGCGGAGCGTCGCCAGCTCCTTTTGCGCCCAGTCCGAGCCGTCCGCTTCGAGCGCGGCGAGGATGTCCTCGAACCGGTCCGAGGCGAAGCAGCGGTCGATTATCGCGTAATTCTCGACGATCCGGGCGGGGGGCGGCTCGATGCTGGCGGCGCGCAAGGTCGCCTCGACATGCTCGGGGATCTCGATGAGCTTCTGCTTCACCTCCTCCAGCCGCTCGGAGGGGATGTAATGGGTGGCAAGGCCGAGCGCGACGCACTCCGCGCCATCGAGCCTCGCGCCGGTCAGCGCGAGGAATTGCGCGATCCGGCCGCGCAGGCGGGAGAGATAACGGCCGCCGCCGACGTCCGGGAACAGGCCGATCGAGGTTTCCGGCATGGCGAAGACGGTCCGCTCGGTCGCGATCCGGTATTTGCAGGGGCAGGAAATGCCGACGCCGCCGCCCATGGTGATCCCGTCCATGAACACGACCCCGCGCTTGGGATACGTGTACATGAGGTGGTTCATCCGATATTCCTGGAAGAAGAAAGCCTGCCCCGCGGCGCCATGGCCCTGGCTGGAGCGCGCGATGGTGACGACGTCGCCGCCGGCGCAAAAGCCCCGGCCTTCGGCATGATCGATCAGGATGAGTTTGACGGTGGGATCAGCGAGCCAATCCTGCAACGCGCGGGTCATGCCCCGGACCATGTCCAGATCGAGGGCGTGAATTGCCTCGGGTCGATTCAGGCGAAGCCTGCCCGTCCTGCCATCAATGCGGCTGACGATCTTATCCATCACGCAACCGCCCCATCGGGCATCTCTGCGCCCTCTGCGTCTCTGCGCGAACCCTTTTTTGTGCGCGCAGAGACGCAGAGATCGCAGAGAAGAAGGAAAGCCTGCCCGCTTCGCGGGGAAGAAAGAAGGTCACTGCCGGGTCAGCTCCCGGCCGACGATCATCCGCATCACCTGGTTGGTGCCTTCGAGGATCGAATGGACGCGAAGGTCGCGCCAGAAGCGCTCGATCGGATAGTCCTGGAGATAGCCGTAGCCGCCGTGGAGCTGGAGCGCGCGGTCGACGATCGACGAGCCCGAATCGGTGGCGAGGCGCTTGGCCATGGCGGCGAACTTGGTCTTGTCGGGCGCATTCTCGGTGACCTTCACCGCCGCCGCGTAGAGCAGCATCCGCGCCGCCTGCAGTTCGGTCTCCATGTCGGCGAGCATGAACTGCGTGTTCTGGAAATCGGCGATCGGCTGGCCGAACTGCTTGCGCTCGCGCGTATAGTTCACCGCCTCGTCGAGGCAGCGCTGGGCGCCGCCGAGGCTGCAGGCGCCGATGTTGAGCCGGCCGCCGTCCAAGCCCATCATCGCGATCCGGAAGCCCTCGCCCTCGCCGCCGACGAGATTCTCGGCGGGCACCCGGACCTCGTCGAAATTGACCTGGGCGGTCGGCTGCGAATGCCAGCCGAGCTTCTTCTCCTGCGCGCCGAAGGAGACGCCCGGCATCTCCTTCTCGATCACCAGGCAGGAAATGCCCTTGGGACCCTCCTGGCCGGTGCGGACCATGCAGACGTAGATCTCGTTCTCGCCGCCGCCCGAGATGAACGCCTTGGAGCCGGAGACGACATAGGAATCGCCGTCCTTCACCGCGCGCGTCTTCAGCGCCGCCGCGTCCGAGCCCGAGCCAGGCTCGGTCAGGCAATAAGAGCCGATCCGCTTCATCGTCAC
>DATINU010000384.1:0-1977 GCA_035473955.1 Allosphingosinicella sp. | reverse complement strand
GCTTGCCCCTCGCCGCCCTCAAGCCGTAGAGCGGGCGCCAAACAGGGAGAGCGCCAGGTGAGCGAAGGCAGCAACGTCAAATTCTCGGAAGCCGAGGCGCTCGCCTTCCATGCCGAGGGGCGGCCGGGCAAGATCGAGATCATCGCTTCCAAGCCGATGGCGACCCAGCGCGATCTGTCCCTCGCTTACTCGCCCGGCGTCGCCGTCCCGGTCCGCGCCATCGCCGAGGATCCCGGCAAGGCCTATGATTATACCGCCAAGGGCAATCTGGTCGCGGTGATCTCGAACGGCACCGCCATTCTCGGGCTCGGCAATCTCGGCGCGCTGGCCTCGAAGCCGGTGATGGAGGGCAAGGCCGTCCTCTTCAAACGCTTCGCCGACGTCGATTCGATCGACATCGAGCTCGACACCGAGGATCCCGACAAGTTCATCGAGGCGGTCGCGCTGATGGAGCCGAGCTTCGGCGGCATCAACCTCGAGGATATCGCCGCCCCCGCCTGCTTCATCATCGAACAGGCGCTGAAGGAGCGGATGAAGATCCCGGTGATGCACGACGATCAGCACGGCACCGCGATCATCAGCGCGGCCGGCCTGATCAACGCCTGTTACCTCACCGGGCGCGAACTCAAGGACATCAAGCTGGTGGTGAACGGCGCCGGCGCCGCCGCGATCGCCTGCACCGAGCTGATCAAGGCGATGGGCGTGCCGCACGACAATGTCATCATGTGCGACCGCAAGGGCGTGATCTGGCAGGGCCGCGAGGGGCTCGACCAGTGGAAATCGGCGCATGCCGCCAAGACCGACGCGCGCACGCTGGAGGAAGCCCTGAAGGGCGCCGACGCTTTCTTCGGCCTTTCCGCCGCCGGAGCGCTGAAGCCCGAAATGGTGCGCGACATGGCCAAGCAGCCGATCATCTTCGCGATGGCCAATCCGGATCCGGAGATCACCCCGCCCGACGCCAAGGCGGCGCGGCCGGACGCGATCGTCGCCACCGGCCGCTCCGATTATCCGAACCAGGTCAACAACGTCCTCGGCTTTCCCTTCATCTTCCGCGGCGCGCTCGACGTGCGCGCGACGACGATCAACAACGAGATGAAGGTCGCCGCCGCCAATGCGCTCGCCGAGCTCGCCCGCCAGCAGGTGCCCGAGGAGGTCGCCGCGGCCTATGGCGGCAAGGCGCACAGCTTCGGCCCCGATTACATCATCCCCGCCCCCTTCGATCCCCGGCTGATGGAGATCGTGCCCTCGGCGGTCGCGCAGGCGGCGATGGATTCAGGCGTCGCGCGAAAGCCGATCGAGGATATGGACGCTTATCGCACAGCGCTCCGCTCGCGGCTGAACCCGACCACCTCGGTGCTGACCCTCGCCTACGAAGCCGCCCGCGCCAATCCCCGGCGGGTCCTGTTCGCCGAAGGGGAGGAGGATGTCGTGCTGCGCGCCGCGGTCGCCTTCCGCGATGGCGGCTACGGCATCCCGATGCTGGTCGGCCGCGACGACGTCCACGATCGGCTGCGGGCGCTCGGCGTCGACGATCCGGAGAGCTTCAAGGTCTTCAACAGCCGCAATTACGACCGCGTCCCGGAAATGGCCGACTACCTGTACCAGCGCCTGCAGCGGCGCGGCTACATGCACCGCGAGCTGGAGCGGATCGTCAACCAGGACCGCAACATCTTCGCCTCCCTGCTGCTGGCGATGGACGAGGCGGACGTGATGATCACCGGCATCACCCGGCCCTATGCGCAAAGCTTCCGCCAGATCCGGCGGGTGCTCGATCCGCAGGAAGGCGTCACCCCGTTCGGCATCCATGTCATGGTCGGGCAGACCCATACCGTGTTCGTCGCCGACACCACCGTCACCGAGCGCCCGACCGGCGAGCAGCTGGCGGAGATCGCGATCCAGACCGCGGGCGTCGCGCGGCGAATGGGTCATGAACCGAGGGTCGCCTTCCTCTCCTATTCGAACTTCGGCAACCCCGAG